>JAIOQJ010000497.1 GCA_021413475.1 Planctomycetota bacterium
CGCGGCGGTGCGGGCGTCTTTCGGGTAGATCTCATCTAGGACAATCTCTTCACCGGTCTGCTCCAGATCGTCGGGGTTCGCGGGCGGGGCGACCGCCTTCTTGGGCGCGATCGGCTTGGGCTTCGCTTTCGGTGGGGGCAAGTTCGCGGATTCTTTGCGGTAAATCGTCTCGTATTCGTTGAGGAATGCAACCGCGCGTTCGACGTCTTTATCCGAGGCCGAACGACCCACCGTCAGCCGGTAGACTCTTTGAATCCGCTCCGCATCGGTCGCGTTCGTCTCCGCGAGCAGGCGTTCGGCCAGATCGAGCGACAGCCGCCGAACGAACGACGAGTTCAGTAAGAACAACGCCTGGCTCGGCACCGTCGTGGTATCGCGGCTGCCGGTCACCAGCGTCTGTTCGACAGGATCAAACGCTTCCAGGGCGTGCGGCGTGACCCCACGCAGCGACGGTAGGTACAAGCTTCGGTAAGTGCTCTTGTCCGAATGATCGTTGATCTTGCCCGCCTCAGGGCCGTTGTCGCGCATCTCGACCATCTTCAGTTCCTTGGCCGGTGACCCGGCGGGACGTTTCAGATCGAGCTTGCCCGCCGCGGCGAGGCTGGCGTCGCGGATTTCCTCGGCATCGAGCCGACGAGGACTGTGACGCCAGACGAGCCGGTTCGCGGGATCGAGTTTGCGGTATTCTTCGGTGGCTTCGGAGCCCAGTTGGTAAGCACGCGTGAGGACGATCGTCCGGATCATCTTCTTCATCGACCAGCCGTCCTGAATGAATCTCCCGGCAAGATGATCGAGCAATTCCGGATGCGAGGGAACATCACCCATCACGCCGAAGTTATCGACGGTGGAGACGATCCCCTGACCGAACAGGTGCTGCCAGATGCGGTTGACGATCACTCGCGATGTTAACGGATTTTTCGCACTCGTGAGCCACTGCGCCAATTCGAGCCGGCCGCTCTGGGCCGTGTTCACCTTGGCGGAGCCAGGCACTTCGAAATTCGAAAGGAATCCGCGAGGCACGACCGGGCCGAGCTTCTCGGCCTCGCCGCGAATGCGGATTTCCGTGTCGGCGATCTTCTGCGCTTCGCGAACGCCATGCACTACATCCGCAGTCTCGGTGAGGGCCGCGAGTTCCCCTTGCAGCTTCTCATACTTCAGCCGGTATTCCCGCATCGTGGGGAAGCCATTGGGTGCCAGAGCCTTCCCTTCCGGAGTGCCGCGACTCGCGTCGTATTCTGTCTTCGCCTTGGCGACTTCGATCCTGAGCTTTTCAAGTTTCTCCGATGGGGCCTGGGGCACATCTCCGGTACTCAGCCGCAAGAGCATCGACGGATCGTAATAATCCAAGCCGCCGCCGCCCATCTTGTTCCGCACGCCGGCACAATGGTCGGTGCTGGTAAAGATGCCGGCCAAGGCGTAATAGTCCGCCTGCGGGATCGGATCGAACTTGTGATCGTGGCAGCGAGCGCAACTCACGGTGAGTCCCAAAACGGAACGGGCAACGGCATCGATCTGCTCGTCCACGTTGTCCATGACGAAGCGCACTTTGAAGCGTTGGTTGACGTCTTTCGGGCCGAGGGCCAAAAAGCCGGTGGCGGTGAGCAAGCGATCGCGTTCCGACTTCGATTCCGTTGGCAACAGATCGCCGGCGATCTGCTCGCGAACGAAGCGATCGAACGGAATGTCGGCGTTCACCGAATCGACGACGTAATCGCGATACTTCCAGGCATGCGGATAAGGAACGTTCCGCGACGGGCCCGTCGATTCGCCGTACCGGGCGAGATCGAGCCAATGCCGTCCCCAGCGTTCGCCGAACTGAGGCGAAGTCAGCAACCGATCAACGACTTTCTCGAAAGCGTCGGCCGATGAGTCCTTGACGAAATCGTCAATCTGACCCGGTGTCGGAGGCAAGCCGGTCAAATCGAAGGTGACCCGGCGAATGAGCGTGACCTTGTCGGCATCGCCGACCGGCTTGAGTCCGCGTGACTCAAGCTTGGCCAGGATGAACTTGTCGATTGCGTCGTGCGCCCAGGCTTCATTTTGCACCTTCGGCGACTTGGTGTCCTTCAACTGCTGCCAGGCCCAATGTTCTTTCCGAAGCTTGTCGTAGTTGGGATTCGGTTTGCCAACCGCGATGTTCGCCTCAAGGCTCGGCCATGCCGCCCCGTCGGCGATCCACTTGGTGAGGTCGGCGACTTGTTCGTCCGTAAGCCCCTTCCCTTCGAGCGGCATCTTCCGTTTATCTTTTTGCGTGACGCGCTTGATCAGCAAGCTTTTTTGCGGGTCGCCGGGAACTACTGCGGGGCCCGCGTTACCGCCGGTCAATAGACCGTTGCGATCATCGACGCGAAGATTGCCCGATGGTTTGGTGTCGGCCGAATGGCAGGTGTAACAGCTTTCCACCAGAATCGGCCGGATCTTCTTCTCGAAAAACTCCACGGCCGCAGGGTTGGCTTTGTCGGCCGCCGTCGCCGGGGTCAAACCCAAGAATAAGAACGAAAGTGTCGCCAACCACCGTAATTCGAAAGATTCAGTCATGGCTATCCTGCTCATGAAACACCTATCAAATCGAGCGATTCCCAACACAAGTATCGGCTGAATCGCGTCGCAACTTTCACATGTTGATAAACATAGTAGACTTTATTCCGCCAGGGAAGACTTCTTGGTGACGAAGTAGGCAAAAAGGCATTTTCCGCGTCATTCTCACGGTTTGGGTGTCATTCTCACGGATTGGGCGTCTTTCTCATGGTTTGGGCGTCTTTCTCAACCCTCTCTCCGACAGTGGCGAGGTGGTTTGAGCAAGATCCGCACCGACTGTATTGAGCTCGCCTAGATAATCAAACGACTCTTCGCGAGATCGACCAAGTTTAACGGCTCGCCGATTTGCCGTCGACAAAAAAGTCCACCAAACCGGTAAACTCGCGTTCGTGACGAGCTGGGTTCTGGAACGCGTTGACTTACCCAAGCGCTTCGCTACCATCCAATCAGGCTAATGGTTCGGAACAAAGGACAAGCCAATGGCATTCACATCACCTCGCTTCGCAAGTAACGCTCGCCTGCAACAAGCCGCCGAGAACAACCCCGCGCTGAAAGCCGGCGAAACCAGCGAGGCCGTGCGCATTTTACAGATGGCCCTCGTCGATCTTGGCTTTCCGATGCCCATTTCGACACACAATGGTTCCAAGTTGCCTGACGGCATTTTCGGGGCAGAAACGACGAAAACGGTTCAGGCTTTCCAACGGGCGAATGGTTTGGTCGTTGATGGCATTGCCGGTCGGAATACGTTGGCCAAGCTGGAAATTCTGACCATTGCGGCAACCGAACGGCAGGCCCAAGTGGATGCCCTGCAATCCAGGCAGCGATCGGTACTCAGCTAAAGGAAATCAATCCATGGCAATCAAACTTGATCCCACCACCGCGACCATGAGCGTGGACAAGGCGGGTTCGAAGTCCGCGATTCACGTGGGTCGAGAACTCGTGCTATTACATGGAACCCGAAATGCCGTACTAAGTTCCGCCGACACGAGCGCCGGCGGTAAACAAACCAACGGCCCGAGCATTGTCATGACGGGCAAGGTGTTCATGGATGCCGCGGCGACCGATTTCGATCTAGGCGACTTTCAGTTCGGCATGATCCAGGTATCAACCGTTGTGGTTTATGAATTCGTGTACGCGGGCCGCATGTCGAACGAGGGAAGCGTCAAAATCAACCTGAAGGCCGGTTTCACGAAAAACCCATCGCTCGACGCGGAAACAACCGGCGGTGGAACGATCGATGAAACCATCTTCGATTCCGCCAACCAAACTTTCAAGCGAGTGACGACGCCGCGTCCCGGGTTCGAAGTGACCTATAAATCCGACGACCATCCCAGCACGCTCGTTCCTCAGAAAGTGCAAAACAGCCTGACGAACGCGCCGAACTTTATTTCTTCCGCCCGGCGAGACGAAGGACTCATCGCGTATTTTGTCGCTCGCCAAAGTGAAACTTCACCCGTGATTTTCCTATCGCGGCTCGGCTGGCATGGGATCTGGCACGGCACCTTCAAATGGTCCGTGGCGACAAATCGACCCACCGTAACCCTGGTCGATTCGCAAATGCAACTCGGTTCGGCCTTGCTCGGTTCCCCACCCGCAACCGATGCGGAATTTCTAGTTGCCAAGGCTCGAGTAGGACCAATCACCAACGACCTGGATAAAAGTGCCAGCGACGACGCATTCGTGAATCGCCGCAGCCCAGTCTTCGTGGCATCGCGGGATCGGCCCATC
>JAIOQJ010000498.1 GCA_021413475.1 Planctomycetota bacterium
CGCGTTTGCGTTTCCGGATCACCAATTAGCTTGTCGTTGATCTCGTTGAGCGCTTTGATGCCGTCGAGTGTCTTCCGGCGGATGTCGGTCGGCACTCCCGGCGGGTTGTTGATGTAAAGAATCGGATCGCCCGACGAACGGAATGAAACGCCGGCATGCTCGCCGGGCAGATACCCCGCCTGCCACAAGCGGGCCGAGATCGCTTGCACTTGTTCGGTGTTGGTCGGCTGGGCTACGAGGACCACGAACGTCGGCAAATTCTGATTCAACGAACCGAGCCCGTACGACGCCCACGCTCCTAAACACGGCCGGCCCGTGACTTGATTGCCAGTCTGCATATACGTGATTGCCGGCTCGTGATTGATCGCCTCGGTGTGCATCGAGCGAATGAAGCACATGTCATCGACCATCTTGGCCGTGTGCGGCAGTAGCTCCGAGACCCACATGCCCGCCTTGCCGTGGCGGGCGAATTTGAACATCGATGGAGCAATCGGAAACCGCGCCTGCCCCGAGGTCATTCCCGTCAGGCGTTGCCCGTTGCGAATCGAATCGGGGAGGTCCTTGTCGTACATGTCATTCATCTTGGGCTTGTAATCGTACAGATCCATCTGCGCGGGCCCGCCGACCATGTGCAAGTAAATCACCTGCTTGGCCTTCGCCGGAAAATGCGGCCCCGGCGCGGCCTCGGCCCCCAGCACCTGACTCCCCGCCAGTGAAGCCATCGCGGCCCCGCCGAGCAGATGCGTGCCCGCGGTGAGGAAGTGGCGACGGGTGAGATTTTGGACGAGGTCGGTATAGGGGGTCATGAGAGATTCCTTATATTCAGGGCAACGAATTACTTCGTAGGTCGGGTCGAGTATTCGAGGCCCGACGGGCTGTCCATCTGCTATCTCATTTGGTCAGGTTATTTCGTCAATGGTTACGGGACCGCCCGGCACCACCTGAATTCGCAATTCCGATCCGTGCATCAAGGACATTCCGACAAGGGGTTGCGCGTCTGCCGCATCGACTTCCACGATTTTCGGTTGGCCATTCCAGTCGACCGTCGCCACGTAGACATCAAAAATCTGTACGCTGCCGTCCGCCAATTCACCTTCCTGACGGCAAAGCCAAGGTAGGCTCATCGTCGCGATGAGCGAGGCCGGCACTGTCAGAAATCCATTGAAGCCCGTATCGACTATCGCTTCGATCTCGTTCGGCCGACCAACGAGATCCTGCACGATCAATCGGAGTACGGGCTCCAAGGCTTCGTTATCTTCTGCCACTTCAAATAGACCGGTGTCCACATCAAGAGCCGCAATCTTGCCGCGGTTCTCGGCCTCCACCAGAGGCCGAACTTGTCGCTCATAGACATCCGTGCCGCGACGAGCATGCTCATCTTTGCTGTATCGGGGTTGAGGGCCTGTCATGGATACCTCCTCTCTTGCGAAATCCAATCAATTTGCGTCCAATGAAGGATGGTCAGATTGCCGTAGCTGGCTTCCATACAGGTCCAAACGAAGATCAATCCGAAGCTCAGCAAGTTTACCCAAGAGATCGAACGGCAGAATCTGGTCGCAATTTGTATCGGTGAAGATGCCAACAAAGCACTCCACGTTGCCACCTTCTTCGTACATCCGTCGTAAAAATTCCCGGTGTGGCTCAAACGTCACCGTCAAACGCTGCAAATACCCGACCAATTCCCCATCTTGAATAATATCAAAGGAGTGCATCCAGTGACTGAATTCCCAATTGCCGTCACGGGGTAACCCATTCGGAGTCATCTTGGGCATGCCTCCGCGGGTCGTGCGGAAGGTGGGTTGCAATTCCAGTTCTCGCGTGATTAAGTCCGGATCAATATCCGGATGGATCACGTGCAGCGACACTCTATAGTGGAATTTCAACAATACGAACTGCCCAGTAAAGGAAGCAAAATATCTACTTATTCAACACCTCATCCAAATTCAAAAACTGATTCGCCATCATGGTCCACGCGGCGAGCGACGCCGCATCCAGTTTGGGATCGACTTGCGACTCACCCACAGCTAACAGCTTCTTCGCGTCTTCGGGGTTGGCTTTGTAGAAGGTCACTAGCTCGCCAAGGACATTGCGGACGATCGAGGCCTCCTCGGTCTTCAGCGGGCGGCAGAGGATCCTCTTGGCTATGTAGTCGATGCGGGCGCTTTCTTTCTCGCCTGCGTCCTTCATCGTCGCCTGGGCGAGCATCTTGGCGGCTTCAACGAACTGGGGGTCGTTGAGTGTTACGAGCGCTTGTAACGGCGTATTGGTACGCTCACGGCGGACGGCACAGGTTTCGCGATTGGGGGCGTTGAAGATATCCATTGACGCGGGCGGGGCGGCACGTTTCCAGAGTGTGTACATGCTGCGGCGATAGAGATTTTCGCCCTTGTCCTGCACGTAATTGCGGGTGTTGCTGCCGATCATCGCGACTGCTTCCCAAACTCCCGGCGGCTGGTACGGACGCACGCTTGGGCCGCCAAGCTTGGGTACGAGCAAGCCGCTAACCGACAGGGCCTGATCGCGGATCATCTCGGCATCCATACGGAAGCGCGGGCCGCGCGAGAGATAGGTATTCTTCGGGTCCTTTTCCAGTTTCTCATTTGTGGACGCGGCCGATTGGCGATAGGTGGCCGAAGTTACGAGCAATTTGAAGAATCGCTTCATGTCCCAATTTCCCTCACGGAAATCGACGGCCATCCAATCGAGCAGTTCCGGATGGCTGGGTAGCTCGCCGGCAACGCCGAAGTCGCCGCTGGTACGGACGATCGCGGTGCCGAACAGTTCTTGCCAGAAGCGGTTGACCGTCACACGCGACGTCAACGGCTGATCGGGCCGTAGCAACCATTTAGCGAAACCGAGACGATTGGTCGGTAGATCGTCAGGAAAGGGGGGGAGAACCTTGAGTGTGCCGGCCTTCACGGGGTCGCGGCGTTGGTCGTACTCGCCACGATTGAGAATAAACGCAGAAGGCGGCGTCGGCTTCTCGTTCATCACGTAGGCGATGGTGCCACGCGACTTGACGCCAACTTCTTCTTGCTCCAGAAACGTCAATTTGGCATCGACTTGCTGATAAGCAGAATCATTTCCGGCCAGCCACCAGTCGTAGAGTTCATTGATCTCTTGCGGCGTGCGTAAATCCTTCGGTGTGGCGAGAATCTCCGCACCGCGATCGGATTTGGCGAGTTGCTTGGCGTCAACACCATTGAATGCCTTATCGTAAAGGCGAACATCCTGGACGGCGACATTGGCAATACGATCACTGGCATGGCGCTGACCAATTTTGAGGGGGACTTTATTCAGGGTCGTTCCGGATAGTTTGTCCGATTCGACGTCAGCCGGTTGCAGCACGCCATTGTAATAGATCTTCACGCCGGCGCCTTTGCCGGAGCCGTCGTGCGTGACCACCACATGGTTCCACTGGTTGTACGGCAATGGCGTGCGGGCCACGACTTTCAGTGCGTTATCCGGCCAAGCATTCACCAAGTGCATGCCGACTTTCTCGGATTGCAAATAGAGATCCCAGCCGCGGAATTCATTCGCCACCGTATCCATCTTGGCAACCAGTGCGCCTGTTTGATTGCGTCTACTCGTTTTCACCCAGGCCGAGATGGAATACGCTTGCTTCGAATCAAAATCACCCGCATTTGCAACTTGGATCGTGCCGCCCGGTTCGATGCCGAGGCCTTTGTAGCCGCGGCGTCCGGCCACCCAGGAATATCCATTTTCCAGGGTCGTTTTGCCAGGCTTGCCCGCGAGGGTATAGCCGAATTCTTTGCCTTTGCCCTCATTAAGCGGAACTCGTAAGAGCAGCCCCGCGTTCAGGTCCTTGCTTGCCGCGTCGCTCTTGGCAGTGGTTAGCCATTTGTTGAAATCCCCGCGAGCTTCCTTCTTGCGAACTTCTAGCTTGGCCTTGAGTTGCTCCATTTCCTTGGTGAGGCTCTCCACGCGCATCCGGTCTTCGAGTTTCGGCACCGTGATGATCGGCGGCGTGTTCGAGATGTTGCCGTCCATTGCCGCCTGGGTGGTGTTATTGAAGAAGGCAGACATGGCGTAAAACTCGCGTTGGCTGATCGGATCGAACTTGTGGTCGTGGCAGACGGCACAATTCGCGGTCAGGCCCATCCAGACGGCAGCCGTCGTTTCGGTCCGATCGCGGGTGTAGAGGACGAGGTACTCCTCAGCAATCGCCCCGCCTTCGCTAGTCGTGATGTTGCAGCGGTTGAAGCCCGACGCGACTTGCTGATCGATGGTCTTGTTCGGCAACAAATCCCCGGCGAGTTGTTCAATGGTGAACTGGTCGAAAGGGAGATTGCGGTTGAACGCGTTGATCACCCACTCGCGGTAGGCCCAGATTTCCCGGTAATTGTCGAAGTGGATGCCGTGCGTGTCGGCGTAGCGGGCGGCATCGAGCCAGTAACGGCCGCGATGTTCACCCCAGTGCGGGGAACTCATCAGCTTATCGACGTACTTCTCGTAGTAATCCGCGGACTTGTCGTTCACGAAGGCATCGGCCTCGGCGGGGGTCGGCGGCAATCCCACAAGATCGAGGCTAAGGCGGCGGGCCAGGGTGCGTCGGTCGGCCTCGGGAGCGGGTGTCAGGCCGCGTTTTTCCAGTTCGGCCAGGATGAAGCGGTCGATCGGATTCCTTGCCCACTCGGCGTTCTTCACCGCCGGGAGTTCCGGCCGCTTGGGCGTGATAAACGACCAATGATTCTGATACTCTGCTCCGTCGGCGATCCATTTAGTCAGCGTCTCTTTTTGCGCCTTCGAGAGCTTCTTGAGTGTCCGCGGCGGAGGCATCAGATCCTCGGCATCTTCCGATTGGATGCGGACGATCAGCCCACTTTGCTCCGGTTTGCCAGGGATAATGGCCTTGGACTTAACGGCATCTTCGCGCTTGTCGAGCCGTAGGCCGGCTTTCCGCGAGGCACTATCCGCCCCGTGGCAAGCGAAGCAATTTTCCGCGAGAATTGGTCGTATATCGCGATTGTATTCGAGCTTGCCTTGTGCGCGAGCCCAGGAGGGAACGAGGGATAACGTGCTTGCGAAAAGAAATCCGACAAAGTACGAAACTTTCGTCTTCGAAAGGAGAGTCATCGGCTAAATCCTCAGTTGGCCGTCAATTGGATCGGCGTATTTGCGCTGACAAAAAAAAGGTCTGGAAGGTCGGTGGGATTATCGAATCATCATGTATGAATGGCCCCCGCAGCCTGCGAGAGGCTGCATATAACCACGCATTGCGTCGAACTTGTAGTAAAGTATACCACGGCGAGTTTCACTGTTCCAGCTTTTTGCTGCCACGAGTTCCCATGGTTTATCTTTCACGAATCTATACGAAATCGGGCGATCAGGGTGAAACCGGCCTGGGCGACGACCAGCGTGTGCGCAAAGACCACCCTCGCGTGACGGCCTACGGCGAGGTGGATGAACTCAATGCGTTGCTCGGGGTGGTGTTGACGATTCCCCAGATGATTGAAACTGAGCTAATTCGTGGCATTCAGAACGATCTCTTCGATGTCGGGGCCGATCTTTGCGTGCCGCCGACAGAGGGAGAGCAACCGGGGAAAAGTCTGCGAGTCACTCCCGAACAAGTGGCGAAACTCGAACAGGCGATCGATCGGCTCAATGAACATCTAGAGCCCTTGCGAAGTTTCATACTTCCCGGCGGCACTCCCGCAGCGGCGTATTTGCATTTGGCACGCACCGTCTGTCGGCGGGCAGAACGGCATCTGGTCACG
>JAIOQJ010000499.1 GCA_021413475.1 Planctomycetota bacterium
TTGAACACTTCCGCGTCGAAGGCGTCGACCGGGGTGTAGTTTTCCGTCTGCTTGGCCGCCGGCGCTGCCGGCTTGGGAGTTTCTGTCGCGGCCGCAGCGGGGGCTTCCCGACACGCTCAACGTCGGCAAGCCGATTCGCGACTCGCGTGGGTTCGACATTCCCTGTGCGGTCGACATTTTCGAAAGCTACGCGGGCTTGCCGGACAAGATCGCGGGGAAGTGTTACGGTACGCTCCCCGACAATGTGACCATGCAATTCCGCGAGCCGATGGGCGTGATCGCCTCGATCGTGCCGTGGAACTTTCCCTTCACGAATTCCGCGATCAAGCTGGCACCGAGTTTGGCGTGCGGGAACACCGTCGTCTTCAAACCTTCGGAACTATCGCCATTATCCGCGTTGATGTTGGCCGAAATGGCCGAGGAAGTCGGCCTGCCACCCGGTGTGCTGAACATTATCAACGGGATCGGTGCCGAGGCCGGCAACGCTCTCGTTCGCCATCCAGGAATCGACAAGATCGCTTTCACGGGTCGCCATCAAACCGGGGCGTTGATGCTCGAGGCCGCCAAGGTAGGCATGAAGGGGATCCTGATGGAATTGGGCGGTAAAACGCCCAGCCTCGTGTTTCCGGATGCCCCGCTCGACCACGTCATCAACGCTGCCATCACCGGCATCTTCATGAACCTTGGCCAAGTGTGCGTCGCCGGCTCGCGATTACTGGTGCATCAGAAACAGCACGACGAGGTGGTCGAGCGTTTGCTCCAGAAAGCGAAGAATCTCCGCCAGGGCGACCCCACTGATGCGAGCAACCATCTCGGCTGCATCGCCACGCCGTCGCACGTGAATACCATCGAGACCTACGTTGAGAAGGCGAAAGGCGAAGGGGCCCGCATGTTGATTGGCGGCGATCGTCTGAAGGGGACGACCGGCTGCTTCTATCGGCCGACGATTTTCGACGGCGTCAAACCCGGCATGACCATCGCCCGTGAAGAAGTCTTCGGCCCAGTGCTGAGCGTCATGACCTTTACGGATGAGGCGGAAGCGGTGCGGATCGCCAACGATTGCGACTTCGGTCTGATGGCCAACATCTGGACCAGCGACGGCGGCCGAGCATTGCGGATCGCCCGCGCCCTCAAGGCGGGCCGAATCGCCATCAACGGCGGTGGAGCCCTCCGTGCCAATGTCCCCGTTTACGGCTACAAACTCAGCGGCATCGGTGCCGAGCTCGGTTTCGAGGAAGCCATCCACGAATACACCAATTCGAAAGCCGTTCTGTATTCACTCTCCACGGAAAAAACGCCGTGGCCGGAATGAAGGCGAGCCAGGTTGCATAAGCTCCTGGAAGACTTCATTATCAACGCCAAAACCTCCAGGAGCTTACGCAACCTGGCTCGCCAGTTTCGTCTAGCGTATTGAGGTGCATCATGCGACGAACCGCGACCATTCCTATTTGCTTTTTCTTGGCCATCATTCTGACGAGCCAGGCACCCGGGGCTGAGAACGTGAAGACGCACCCGCCGATGCGGTCGTTGCCGACCGCAACGAATCGGTTTATGGACAAAGGACCAAGCCTGTTCGTAGATGCGACCAAAGGAAGCGATCGACAGGACGGTTCG
>JAIOQJ010000436.1 GCA_021413475.1 Planctomycetota bacterium
ATCGACAAACAGCATCACCATCACGAATGGGTCGTTTCGAGCTTACATATTCATCTCGGTGAGCGTCACTGCCTGGAAGTCACGATCTTACGCGGCCCCGCGGCCTCCATCAAGAAACTCGGCGAAGAATTGATCGCCACCCGCGGGGTTCTGCACGGCGAGATTACGTTCACCAGCGGCGAAAGCGCGTTCAATAAGTGGAGTACCGATCAACCGGACTCGCCAGATCCGCATTCACACACTCATGGTCATCCGCATTCGCATTCGCACGAGCACAAGTGAAAGGTGTCAGAATCATTGCAAATTGAAAGCGGGACCAACCAGAGACCATCGACTGGGCGGATCGGATCGTCAATTTGCAATTATCAATTTGCAAAGGTTTGGTATTTACCGCCCACAAAGGCGATCCCACAGCAACAGAGCCGTGATTGTCTTCGCGTCTTTAATGGTTCCATCGAGGGCCATTCGAATCGCTTCGTCCCATGCCACGACCACCGGTTCAAGTTGCTCGTCGATTTCCGGGCGGGCGGTTCCTTGCGTCAGTTCCTCGGCCACGAACAGATGTAGCTTCTCGTCGAGAATGCCAGGCGATGCGTAAAGGTATCCAAGGCTTCGCCATTTTTTCGCGGTGTAGCCGGTCTCCTCGAGTAGTTCGCGCGCGGCCACCTGTTCGAGTGATTCGTTTGGTTCGATCGTTCCTGCCGGCAGCTCCCAGAGCGTCTCGCCGATTGCGAAACGATGATTGCGCAGCAAGCAGATGTGCTTCGCATCAACAACCGGCAAAATAACCACCGCGCCAGGATGCTTTATCATATCTCGGCGAATCACCTCGCCATTGGGGCCGGCGCTGATGTCGAGCCAGACTTGAATTCTTCGACCTTGATGGACCAATTCACGTGCCATCGAAAACCCCCATTTTTTCAGTCAACATGCCGGTACGATCGATATAGAGAGAGGCCTTTCTCGCTGCCATTTCCAATCCGATCAATCGCTATTTGCCACGAGTTGCTCAAACCACTTCCGAAACCCCAATCGCTTTGGTAAGATAGTTACCGTGCCGCGATGAGGACGAGGGCGACCCGGATGCCGGGTGGGGGAGTTTGATGCGCGATCCGCTGAGCTGGTCGATCCCACTATTTCGAGCGTTCGGGATCCAGGTCCGGCTGCATATTCTGTACATCATTATCACGCTGGGGATGATCCTCCGCGTCGTCGCCAAATCTCCCGAATTTTGGGTCGAATATACCCTCGTTTGGGTGTTGATGCTCTTCGTCATCGTTTTGCTCCACGAGTTCGGCCACTGTTTTGCCGCCCGCCGCGAAGGGGGCGAGGCCAATGACATCTTGATGTGGCCGCTCGGCGGCCTGGCCACGTGCGATGTGCCCCACTCGCCGCGCGCCCATTTCAACACGGCCGCCGGCGGGCCGTTTGTCAACGTCATCATTTGCCTGGCCTGCGCCGCCATCCTGATCCCGTTTGGCAAAGTCCTGCCCCCCTTGAATCCCCTGAGTTTCGATCAACTCTATCGGCCGAAATTGCACAACTGGACCGATGGTTCGACCCGATACTCTCCTGAAGCGCGTGTATACTACAAGGAAGGGTCGGCCGAGATCGTCGATGAATACACGCAAACTTTCGTCTTCAAGGATGGTCCAACTTACGTTGCTCTTGAAGGGAAGAAGGAACCGATCCGTGTCACCCCTGCTGTCACGAAAACCTACGAATCGTGGGTGCTCTGGACGGCCCGGCTCTTCTGGATGAGCTGGTTCCTCTTTCTCTTCAATCTGATCCCCGCCTTTCCGCTTGACGGCGGTCGATTGCTCCAGAGTTTCGTCTGGGGACGCACCGGCGACTACCGCCGCGGGACGATGATCGCCATCTACACTGGCTTCGCCGTTTCGCTGGCGTTTATTCTCGTCTCGTTCTGGATCATCGATCCCTTGCTGCTGGGCATGGCCATCTTCATCTGGGTTTTCTGCCGGCAACAGTACATGGCCCTCGAAATGGCGGAGAACGAATCGCTCTTCGGCTACGATTTCTCGCAAGGTTATACGAGCCTGGAGAAAGACGAGCCGGTGCCGCCGAAACCGAAAAAGCAGGGCTTTTTCTCACGCTGGCGGCAGGCCCGCCGGGAGCGCAAAGCGCTACTTGATGCCGAGCAACGGGTGGCCGACGAAGTGCGCATGGATGAACTCCTCGACAAAATCCACCGCCAAGGCAAAGAGGCCCTGTCGGACGAAGAACGTCGCTTCATGGATCGCGTGAGCGCCCGCTATCGAAATCGATCGTAAGAAGTACCTTTTTAGCCACGGATGGATCACTGATAAAACACGGATAAATTTAAGAAGAGTGATGAGCCTTGAACCTCGCTCCCGCTTGTCTTATCCGTGTTTAATCTGTGTTTCATCCGTGGCTAACTTCTTGATTTTAGGTGTTGTGTGGAGGTGGAAGTGTCGAAGCTGATTGAACCTCGGACGCTCAGAGGTTTTCGCGATTATCCCCCCGAACTAATGATCCCGCGCGAGCGGTCGATGGAGACGGCCCGGCGGGTGTTTCGCTCCTATGGCTTCGGCCCCATCGATACCCCCGCGCTGGAACTCACGGAAATCCTGCTCGCCAAGGTCGAGGCCGGCTCGGAGATCAACAAGCAACTCTATCGCTTTCAGGACGCCGGCGGCCGCGACGTGGCCCTGCGTTTCGATTTGACCGTGCCGCTGGCTCGTTTCGTCTCGCAGCATTTCAGCACCCTCGGCATGCCCTTCAAGCGCTATCACCTCGGCACCGTCTGGCGCGGCGAAAGCCCGCAGGCCGGCCGTTATCGCGAGTTCATGCAGTGCGATTTCGACACCATCGGCACCCTCTCGAACGCGGCGGATGTCGAGATCGCCCTGGTCATCCACGATCTACTCGTCGCTCTAGGCTTCGAGCGTTTCGAGATTCACGTCAACAACCGCCTGGTGCTCAATGGCCTGCTCGATTCCCTGGGCCTGAGTGCCCAGACGGCTGTCTTGCTTCGCTCCCTCGATAAACTCGCCAAGATCGGCCGAGACGGCGTTCGAGACGAGATGATCAAGGAAGCCGGCGTTTCAGCCGAACAGGCCTTGAGCGTGATCGCCCTGGCCGAGACCAAGGGAAGCAATACCGAGGTGCTCGCCCAACTGGCCGAACGTTTCTCCGACAACGAGTCGGCACGCAAGGGCGTTGCCCATCTCGAAGAGATGTGCCGGGTGCTGCGAACCGCGGGCGTCCCCGAGGAACGTCTGCACGTCGATCTGTCCATCTGCCGGGGCCTCGATTACTATACCGGCACGGTCTACGAAACGTTCCTCAACGACTTGCCCGGCATCGGCAGCATCTGTTCCGGCGGCCGTTACGACAACCTGACAGGCCGTTACACCAAGCAGGCCTTGCCCGGCGTCGGTGCCTCGCTCGGCCTCGATCGCCTGCTGGCGGCCATGGAAGAACTCAAGCTTCTCCCTAAAGTTGGCACGCCGGCTCCGGTGTTGATCACGCTGTTCGCGGCCGATCGTTTGGGCGACTACCAGCGCGTCGCCCGCCTGCTGCGGGTCCAGAACATCGGTTGCGAAGTCTACCCCGATGCCAAGAAACTCGGTGCCCAGTTTCAGTATGCCGAGAAACGAGGCTTCAAAGTCGCCCTGATCGCCGGCCCCGACGAATTCGCCACCGGCACCTGGAAAGTGAAAGACCTAGCGAAACGCGAGGAAATCGCGGTCGCGGAAGCTGAACTGATTGAAACAGTCCGTCGGCTTGTGGAAGGCAACTGATGCCGACGAGCGGCAACCGAAGAATTTTAGCCACGGATTGAACACAGATGAAACACGGATAAGAAATGGAATGGTGGCCCCAGTACAGTTCGATTTGCTCTTTTTGGTCTTATCCGTGTTTAATCTGTGTTCAATCCGTGGCTAAAATTCTTTAATCTTGGAGGCCCTCGCCATGGATCGTGGCAATCATTACGAGACGGCCTTTGAAGCGTACCTCCGCGACGCGCGGTTGGCCTATGTGGCCGTCGATGAGGCTCGGCGGAGTACGCTTGAAGATGAACCGGTCAAGAGCCTCGATTTCA
>JAIOQJ010000437.1 GCA_021413475.1 Planctomycetota bacterium
ACGCTGGGCGAAGTGAAGAATCGGGCCGATCTGGTGATCTACTGGGCCTGCGATCCGCTCACGAGTCATCCCCGGCATATCGAACGATACACCAAGGCCAACCGCTTTCTCGTCGTTGTCGGCCACGAAGAGAATGAGACGTCGAAGATTGCCGACCTCTTTATCAAAATCGATCGCGAGTGCGATTGGGAAGCCTTGTGGACGCTGCGCGGCATGGTGAAGGGAATCCAACCCGCGAGCGGCGAACTCGGGAAACTGGCGGAACGAATGCAAGCGTGCCAGGTTGGCATTGTCTTCTTCGGCACGGAACTGACTCGCGGCCGGCTGGGGCATCGACAGGTCGAAGCGCTTCTTCAACTCGTCACCGATCTGAATGCGCACACCCGGTTCTACGCTCGACGCCTGCGACGGCTCGGCGACGTCGCCGGGGCCGATAGCGTTCTCACCTGGCAGACCGGTTATCCGTTCGCCGTCAACTTCGCACTCGGCTATCCACGCTACAATCCCGGTGAATGGTCGGCCCCGGAGATGCTCGCGCGCGGCGAAGTCGATGCCTGTCTGTTTGTCGGCAGTGAAACGATCGCCGAGTTCCCGGCAGAGGCAATCGAGCACCTTCGCCGGATCCCGGTCATCGCCCTGGAGTCTCCCGCGACGGAAACGGCTGTCCCGGTGGAAGTGCGATTCACAACCGCGGTCTACGGCGTGCATCGGCCCGGAACGGCCTATCGCATGGATGAGGTGCCCATTCCCTTGCGCGTGTTATTGGCGACCGACTATCCGAGCGATGGGCAGGTGTTGGGGGGGATTTTGGAACGCATCTCGTAGCCGCGTTCGCCAGAACGTGGGGGCTGGCACGCTCCTCTCCGGTAGCCTCCGAGGAGCGGCTAAACGAATTGCTTGGGAATAAAAGGCACTTTCGCGGATCATATTCACGACGGCTTATCTGATTTCACATCGGAAAAATACCCATGAATGGTTTCCTCGCGGACCTGATCGTCGGCGTGCACGTCGCTTACGTTGCCTACGTGGTCGTTGGCCTGCTGTTGATTTTGATCGGCTGGGCGCTTGGCTGGAAATGGGTGCGCAATATCTGGTTTCGCCTCACTCACCTCGCGGCCATCGGTTATGTGGTCTACGAAGAGATCATGGAAATCCGTTGCCCGCTTTCGATCTGGGAGGAACATTTCCGCGCCCTGGCCGGTCAACCGACAACGGGTGAAACGTTTCTTGGCCGCATGCTTCACTCGCTGATTTTTTACGACGCTCCACCGATCGTCTTTACGATTGGCTATTTGAGCTTCGGCACTCTCGTGTTACTGACGTTCTTGTTCTGTCGTCCGAGATGGCCGACCCGAGCGCACGTCTCCGGAAATCCAGCTAAGTGCGGCTAACGAGAAATTGCCAGTTTTCAGCTGAAAGTGAGAATTGAGTGCCGAATCAGTATTCGCGGAGTTTGCGGAGGTTCTGACGGGCACGCACTTTGGCCTGTCGGGTCAGGCGTTCTTTACGGCGTTGCTGTTGCTTGAGTTTTTGAACCGCGGTGAGGAAACGAACCGCTTCGGGAACGCCGTAAATCACGTTCAAACTCCATGATTTTTTGAATGAGCGACCAATCTAAAAATGGAACACCACGTTCCCGATAGAGTATCGTCCATTCGTGCGAACACCACGGTCGCCAGCGAGTATGCGTAAGTGCCTCGTGCCGTAACTTGCTATCCACGGGGCTCTTACGCTACCAGGATCGCGAAGATTCTGATTGAAAAACGATTGATGAAATTGCGATGTAAAATAGGTAATTTGTGCCGTAAGTGCTTGACGGGTATAATAGAGACAGTTAGGGTGGTAAGTGGGGCGGTATAATCTCATCGACGGCCACGCAATGGCCGTATCCCACAACGATTGGATGATTAACGTACGGCTATATCGACGGAATGTGGCTTGCCGGGGATGCTCCTGACCCCGGCGCGACGGGGACTAGGTTGGGCCTGAAGAACCTGTTGTGCAGCCTGGAGTTTTGGCACCTCAGACCCGGAGAAGGATACACATCGATGCTTGTCTTGTCCAGAAAAAAAAACGAGAGCATCGTGATCAACAACGACATCACGATTACCGTGGTGGAAATCCGCGGCGACAAGGTGCGCTTAGGCATCGTCGCTCCGAAGGATGTGCCGGTTCACCGGCAGGAAGTATGGGAAGCTATCCACGGTAAGCCCAGTGTGGCTCCTGCCGTGATCGTTGGCGCACCGGCCGATTCACCAGGCCGGGTTTAATGGCAAACGGCGAAGTTTCGGCTTCGCCGTTCGCGTTTGGACCGCGCTGATTGACGACAGTCTGCGCATGCACTTCGTTTCATTCCTCCTGAACCCCATAGCAATCATGCCAACCATCGCTGTCATCGGAGCGAGCGCGGATCGTTCCAAGTTCGGCAACCGTTGCGTCCGTGCCTATCGGCAACAGGGCTGGACGGTCTACCCGGTCAACCCCCGCGAAAAGCAGATCGAAGGCCTGGTCGCGTTCCCATCCATCCTTGACGTCCCCGCCGGCACAATTGATCGCGTGAGCGTCTATCTCCCGGCCGCGGTCGGCGTGAAGATCATTGACGAAATCGCTCGCCGTGGCGACGTGGTTGAAGTCATGTTGAACCCCGGAGCCGATGACGACGAGGTCGTCGAGAAAGCGAAACTACTCGGGCTCTACGTGGTGACCGGGTGTAGCTTGGTGGCCATTGGGGCGCATTGAGACGTTTTTGACCGGGGATCGTGTATAGATCCCTGAGGTTCGCAAAGCCTCACCCCCGGGCTCGGTATGCATCTATTTTCCAAGAAACCATCTCATCAACTTCCACCCCTGTTCGAATTCCAGATCGCTAGCATCAGCGACCACTTCGTCGTAGCTGGTCTGCCCCTTCGGTGAAATCCCCGTGCCCGCGATGGCGAACGGAACCATGCCGTAGGCGTGGGCACGCGTGCGGATTGGGGTGCGGTGGTCGGGGGAGACCAGGATTCGCCAGTCGCCGAAACTCGGCAAGGCGTCCAGGAGCGGGCCGACGATGTGTTTGTCGATCTGTTCCAGGGCCTCGATCTTGGCGTCGGCCCGGCCTTCGTGCGAGGCCTCGTCGGGGGCTTCGACATGGACGCAGACCAGGTCGTGCGTTTTCAGAGCCGCGATGCCCGTGCGGCCTTTGCTGGCGTAATCGGTATCCAGGTAGCCGGTCGCGCCGGGAGAATCCACGCGATTCCAGCCGATCAACATGCCGGTGCCGCGCACGAGATCGACGGCGGAGACGATCGCGCCTTGCGGACCATAGACCTTGGCGAACGGCTCGACCGAGGGCGAGCGGCCCTGACCCCAAAGCCAGATTTGCGTGGCCGGCTTGTCGCCGCGAGCGATTCGTTCGCGGTTCACCGGATGGTCGGCGAAGAGCGGCAAACTCTTCTGCATCAGGTCGCGGAGTAAATCCGAGCCGGGGCCTTTCGGCAGAAAGTCGACGGCGGGCTTTTCCGGAATGTCGTGCGGCGGCTGTGTGACGGTTTCCTTGGCGAAAGGGGCCGGCTTCTCCTTGGCCCGATAGACGAGGATGTTCCGATACTGCACGCCGGCATGGAACTCAAGTTCGCCGCCCGGCACAGGCCCGCCGAGCTTCTCGTGGATGGTGGCCATCAGCCGGGCCCCATCGGCATTGTTGATGTGCCCGGCCGTGAAATCGTGCATCTTGCCGTCTTTGACGGTGACCAGATTGCAGCGGACGGCCCAATCGTTCGGCCCGAGAGCGATGCCCATCGCCACCGTTTCGAGCGGCGCCCGGCCGGTGTAGACCACCAGCGGGTCGTAACCGAACAGGCTGAGCGTCGCGACGTCGCTGGCCGGCGTCAGCGGTTGCGGCACGTTGTTCGATCGGCCGACAACGCCCATGCGGGCCGCGCGGTCCATGTTCGGCAACTTGGCCGCCTGAAGGGGAGTCTTGCCGCCGAGGGCCTCTTGAGGCTCATCGGCACAACCATCGGGGATGACAATCGCGTATTTCATCAAAGGAGTTCCAAAATGTGTTCCTGGGTGTCTTTCTCTATGTTAGAAGGCCGAAAAGAATTGAACCACAGAGGCACAGAGACACAGAGAAAAGAAGAGAGAGTTTAGCCACGGATCGAACACGGATCAAACACGGATGAAAACCAGAGCTTCATCTTTCTCGTTCTTATCCGTGTTCCATCCGTGGCTAAAATTCTTCACTTGCTGCTCAGCCACTCTTCTTCTCTTCTTGTTTTCTCTGTGCTTCTGTGTCTCTGTGGTTCAAACGTCTTTGGTTTTGACCTCAATCATCCACCGAATAATAAACCCCCGGCGGCACGACGCCCTTGAGCGTATCGATCTTCTTCACGGCGGCACGGAACTGGCCGGTCGGGGCGTAGTGGGTCATGATGACGAGCGGCACCACTTGTTCCGAGTGTTCTTCGAGGGCTTCGTGCTGGATCACGGACGCGATGCTGATCGAATGATCGGCCAGCACGCGGGCGACGTCGGCCAGCATGCCGGGGATATCGCGGACGAGTACCCGCAGATAAAAGCGCGAACGCACGCCCTCGGCCGCTCGCAGCGTGAAACCGCGCGCGTTCGCGGACCAGAGCTTGGCGGCCTGGAAGGTGCGCTGGGCTCGGCCGACGGCGAGATCGATCAAGTCCGCGACCACGGCACTGGCCGTCGGCAGCGCCCCGGCCCCGGCCCCCTGGAACATCATTTCGCCCACGGCGTCGCCGACGATCTGCACCGCATTATGTGCCCCGCGCACTTGCGCCAGCATGTCTGTGTGCCGCAGCAAAACCGGGGCAACGTGCAGGGCCACTTCCTTGCCGTCGAGCCACGCTTCGGCGAGGAGCTTGATCGTGTAGCCGAGTTCGTGGGCGAAACGCAGGTCCATCGCCCGCAACTCGGCGATGCCGAAGCGTTCGATCTTGGCGAAAGGCACGGTCACGCCGAACGCGATTTGCGCCAGAATCGCCAGCTTGTGAGCGGCATCGCTGCCATCGACATCCAGCGTCGGATCGGCCTCGGCATAGCCGCGGGCTTGGGCTTCCTTCAGGGCGTCGGCGTAGCTGGCCCCGCTCTCGGCCATCGACGATAGGATGAAATTGCTGGTGCCGTTGAGGATGCCCTGGATGCCCGTGATCTGATTGGCGGCCAGCGATTGCAGGATGGCCGCGATGATGGGGATGCCGCCGGCCACGCTCGCCTCGAAGGCGACGACGCGATCGTGCTTGCGGGCCGCGTCGAAAATCTCGGCCCCATGTTCCGCGAGCAGATGCTTGTTGGCGGTGACGACGTTCTTGCCTGCCGCGAGGGCCTGCAAGACATATTCGCGCGCGGCCGAGACGCCGCCGACGAGTTCGAGAACGATCGATACCGATGGGTCGTTGATCGCGGCCTTGGCGTCGGTGGTGATGATCTCGCGCGCGATATGCGGGCGTGCTTTGCCCGGATCGCGGACGACCACACGGCGAAGCATCAGGGTTTTGCCGCAGCGCGTCGCGAGCCGTTCCTGCTGTTCCGCGAGGATCTTGGCCACGCCGCCCCCGACGGTGCCGCAGCCGATCATGGCGATGCCGATTTGTTCCATGGACTCGGGTCTCACATTCGACTTGAAAAGAATCAAAACGATCTCGCGCAAAGACGCGAAGGCGCAAAGCGAACTCCGGGAATTACCTGCTGGTGTTTTCCTTATCGCCTTCGCGTCTTTGCACGAGATTCGCGATTTTTATCGCCTCTTGTTCAAGCAGTTCCACAAGTGTCCAATCCACACCGTCTATCGCATCGGCCATCTCAATCAATCGAAAGCCTTGTTGCTCAAGTCCGGCGTCTTTTCCATGCTGATTCATCCAAAGATGGCTGTATCGTTGGAACCAATAGTACTTGTTATAAAAGAGAGTGCTTTCTCGGACGTCAGGAAAACTCCGCTTAACCAAATCCGACCAGTGTTCAAATAGCAAGTACCAGCAAAATGGTTTGCCGTAACAGGGATCGTTGATGTCGTTCACGTACCCCAGGCGGTCGTTTTCAGAAAGAAACCTATTTCGTAGTTCCTCGCTTAGCATTTCTAAGTCTGATTCAGGAATTAAGATGCGGTCCATTCGCTATGCCTTACTCTTTGCGCTTTGCGCAAACCGATCGTCAATCACTCTCCTCGTGGCGACAGACCTCTGGTACGAATGCACGCCGCCGGGATTCTTGGCCCAGTCGGTCGTCAGCGTCTCGGCGGCGATGTAGGCCCGGTGCGTCTCGATGGCCTGGTTCAGATTGTCTGCGTCGGTGCCGAGATGGAGGACGATGCGATCTTCAATCTGCAAGTCGGCATTCTTGCGAAGGTCCTGCACCTGCCGAATCACATCGCGGGCCATGCCTTCACGGGCGAGTTCGGGGGTGATGCGGGTGTCGAGGGCGACGTGCGTGCCCCGATCGGCGATGCCGATCCAACCTTCCGAGGCGTTCCAGTTGATCGTGACGTCGCCCGCTTCAACGGTGACCCCAGCCATCTCGACGGGACCGGCCCGCAATTGCTCGGCCAATTTCATCGCGTCTGCTGCTGCCAGAGCCGCTGAGACGTCTTTCAGTTTGGCCCCGAACTTCGGACCGGCCGTCTTCATGTTCAACTTCACTTCGGCCTTAAGAAGCGATCCCTTCGCACCGTCGTGAAGCGTGGCCCGTTTGATATTGAGTTCTTCCTGAATCTGATCGGCGAAGCGTTCGACGGCCCGGCGATCGGCATCGTTGATCGGTTGAACGCGCAGCTCCGCGAGCGGTTGCCGCACCTTGATTTTCGCGGCATTCCTCGCCGCCCCGCCCAGCGACACCAACCGCAAGAGCGCCTCCATATCATCCGAAAGCTGCCGGTCGATGAGCGTCTCGTCCGCCTTCGGGTAGTCCTGAAGATGCACACTGGTGTCTTTGACGCCCAAGTTCTGCCACATCGTCTCCGCCATGAACGGCACCACCGTCGCGATCAACTTCGTGAACGTCGTCAACACGGTATACAGCGTCTGATACGCCGCTTGCTTGTCGCTGCCCTTCTCGCTCTTCCAAAACCGCCGGCGGTTGCGGCGGACATACCAGTTGCTGACTTTGTCGTCGATGAACTTCTCTGCTTCGAGGCAGAAGTCCATGACGTTGAAGCTCTTGAAGGCGTCGTGGGCCTTCTGGATGAGCAGTTGTAAATCGGAGAGAATCCAGCGATCGATGTCGGGTCGATCGTTCAACGGCACTTGCGGCGTCGCCGGGTCGAAACCGTCTAGCCGGGCGTAGTTGCTGAAGAACGCGTAGGTGTTCCACAGTTTCAGGATGAACTTGGCGCGGAGTTCATCGGCGGGGCCGGGGCCCATGTTGATGTTGCTGACCGGGTTCGTGCGGCAATACATCCAGCGGATGACGTCGGCCCCGATCGGCGGGTAGAAGCCCTTCACGACCTTCTGCGGCTTGCCGTCGATGATCGCCTCGTCTTCGCTGCATTTGGTGAAGCCGGCGGGGAGGTCTTTCTTGGCCTGGTCCTCGACCGTTTGCTTCGGCTTGCGTTCGGTGAACAGGGAGTAGCCGTCGTTGGCGGCCCCGTTGAATTCGATCGAATTCCCCTTCGATTTGTGCATCTCCTCGCCGTTTTGGTCGCGCACCATGCCATGTCCGAGCAGGCTCTTGAACGGCGGCGTGCCGGCTTTGGACGTGCCTTGCGTCATCACGGTGCTCATCGCAAGGAGCGCGTAGAACCAGTTGCGGAACTGGCCGGGGAAGCTCTCGGTGATGAAGTCGGCGGGGTACCATTTGGTCCAGTAGTCGGGATCCTTGCGGAACCGCATCGTCGAAAACGCGACGATGCCGGCAACGAGCCAGGGGTTGCCGACGTCGGGGATGCGCTCCATCAATTTGCCGGTCTTCTGGCTGCGGATCTTGATCTTGTCGATCCACGGTCGGTGCGGCGGATGGCCGTCGAATTCGGCCCAACCCTCGACGGCACGCTCTTTCAATTCCTGCCGGGAACCGATCACTTCGAACTCGCCGGTTTCATGATCGACCCAGATCGGCAGCGCCAGGCCCCAGTAGCGTTTCTTGGAGATCATCCAGTCGCCCATGTTGCGCAGCCAGTCGGATTCGCGGGCCTTGCCGTTGAGTTCCTCGGGCAGGAACGTGGCCTTCTCGACGGTGTCGCGAACCTCGGTGCGGAAACCAGGATGCCAGGTTTCCTTCTCGCCTTCGGTCGTCGGCCGCGGGCCCATGTTGATGAACCACTCGTCGACGAGCCGGTAGAGAAGCTCCTGTTTGCACCGCCAGCAGTGCGGGTACTTGTGCGGGTACATCTCGGTGGCGAAGAGCAGGCCCTTTTCCTTGAGCGAATTGACGACGAAATCGACGACCTCCTGCGAAGTGGCCGACTTGCCGGAAAGAGCGCCGAACCCCGGATGATAGATGCCCGATTCATCGAGCGGCGCGACCGGCGGCAGGCCGACCTCCTTGCCGAGCGCGAAGTCCTCCTTACCGCAACCGGGGGCGATGTGAACGATGCCGGTGCCCTCGGTCTCGCCGACGTCTTTCCAGCCGACGACGCGATGCACCTGTTTCCCCGAAACGGCCGGGGCCCACTTGCGTTTTTCGACCACGCGGGCGATGTCGGCCGGGTAGCCGTAGGCCGTGTTCTGGGCTTCGAGTTCATCGAATGGACCGTCGTATTCGAGGCCGACTAGTTCGGAACCCTTGACCTCGCCGACGATCTCGAAACCAGCAGATTTTCGTTTGGTCGCGCACGCAACGGAAACTTCACGAAAATCGACCGATGGGCCACCATCTTGTAACCTTCGTTCATCTCCTGCTGGCTGATTCCGGTGCCGCAACGGGCGCACCAGGGCATGGCGTCGTAGCCTTCGTAGACGTAGCCCTTCGTGAAGCACTTCTTCAGGAAACTCCAGATCGTGTAGTTGTTCTCTTCCGACATCGTGAAGTACGATTTGCGCTCGTCGGGCGTCTTGGCCCAATCGGCATCGGTGCGGTCCCAGTCCATCCAGTAACCGAGGCGGATCGACTGGTTGGTCTGCACGCGCGCGAATTTGTTGACGCGGGCCTTGCATTCGGTGACGAAGCGATCGATCGACGCGAAACGGTCGCCGGGGACGAGGTTCTCGATGTCGCGCTTGGAGGCGAGTTTCAGTTCCTTCTCCACTTCGACCTCGACCCAGAGCCCCTGGCAATCGAAACCGTTCTGATAGCGGAGTTCTCGCCCCGTCATCGCGAAGTAGCGTTGGTAGGCATCCTTGTACGTGCGGCCCCAGGCGTGGTGGACGCCCATGGGGTTATTGGCCGTGATCGGCCCGTCGAGGAACGACCAGATCGGCTTGCCCGCATTCTTGGCGCGGAGCTTGTTGAACGCGTCGATGCGCTCCCAGAATTCGAGGATGGCCCGCTCCTGAGCGGGAAAATCGACCTGCGTCTCGACCTTGTCAAACGGCATAACCGGAACCTCGCCACGGAAGGGACTGTTCAATCAGTTTATGGGTCTTTGCGATTTCGTTTAGCCGCGACTCGGAGTCTTCGGAGAGTCGCGCGACGAACCTCCCATATACTGAGCACCATGACGACACCGACCTGGAACACCATCCATCAAGGCGACTGCATCGCGGGACTGAGGAAATATCCCGACGGCTCGGTCGATCTCGCTTTCGCCGATCCGCCGTTCAACATCGGCT
>JAIOQJ010000391.1 GCA_021413475.1 Planctomycetota bacterium
GCTGCCATCCTTGAAGGCAGCTTCGGCTTCTTGCCGAGCGCCGGAGAGGCCGGAAATCAGGCTCATATCGTTGCGAGCGACGCGCATGCCGCGTCCGCCGCCGCCAGCAGAGGCCTTGATAAGCACCGGGTAACCCACCTGGTGCGCGAATTTGAGGGCCTGGGCTTCGTCGGTGATCAGACCGTCACTGCCAGGCACCACGGGTACCTTGGCCGCCTTCGCGAGTTTACGCGCCTCGTTCTTGTTCCCCAGTTTTCGCATCGCTTCATGAGGCGGGCCGATGAACTCGATGTTGCAATCCCGGCACATTTCGGCGAAATCGGCATTTTCAGAGAGAAAGCCATAGCCCGGATGGATGGCATCGACATTCGTGACGTCGGCGGCGGCGATGATCCGCTGGTATTTGAGATAGCTCTCGACAGCGGGGCCCGGACCAATGCAAACTGCCTGGTCCGCGAGTGCCAAGTAGGGCGCGCCACGATCCGCCTCGCTGTAGACGGCCACCGTCTCGATGCCGAGGTCCCGGCACGCACGGATTACCCGAAGCGCGATTTCACCCCGATTGGCGATTAGGATTCGTTGAAACATATCTGTGTGCGGTTATCGCCAGCTCTCTCAGGAAGGTTCTACCCGGAATAACACCTGGTCGTACTCGACAAACTGCCCGTTCTGGATGCAGATTTCGGCAATCACGCCCGAATGGCCGGCCGCGAGGTCGTTAAAAATCTTCATCGCCTCGATCTTGCAGACGACCGTCTCGGCCGTTACCCGCGAGCCGACTTTCACGTAATCGTCCTTATCCGGAGCGGGCTTCGCATAAAAGGTGCCCACCATCGGGCTCTTGATTTCGACGAACTTGCTCGGCGGGGGAGCGGTCGGCGCTGCCGTCGGAATCGACACCATCGCAGCGGAGGCGGCAGGTGGTGCGACTGATTGCAACATTGGGGCGCTCGCCACCGCGGATGCGCCACGCCGCAGGCGGATTCGCTTGTCGCCGTCTTGGAGGCTGACTTCGCCAAGATCGAATTTCCGCATCAGCCGCACGAGTTGCTGCAGCATCTCGACGTCGAACGGCCCCGAGGGCGGTTTGATTTCATCGGACACGGAAACCCCTTTCTGGTGGCAACAGACCTCTGGTCTGTTGATTCGGCTTTATTCCGACAGACCAGAGGTCTGTCGCCACGTTGCCGAAGCCCCTTCACTACGAATGACGACCGCCACAATCAGAAATCTATCGGCACGCCGGAGGACAAAACTTCACATCCGTCCGGGGTGACGAGAATATTGTCCTCAAGCCGAACCCCGCCGAATCCCTCAATGTAAACCCCCGGCTCTAGCGTGAACACCATTCCCGCTTCGAGAACATCAGTCGAAGTCGACCGAATATCGGGTCCCTCATGAACTTGCAGCCCGATCCCATGACCTAGACCATGGTTGAACGCATTGCCATAGCCCGCATCGGCAATGTAAGACCGGGTAGCCGCGTCCACATCTTTTGCCGCAACCCCAGGTCGCACCGCAGCGATCGCCCGCCTTTGGGCCTGTAGGACAACGGTATATATCTTTTGCAGTTTGCTTTCAACCCGTTGCCGGCCTTTGCGTTCGGCAAAGAATGGCGAACGGATCACGCGGGTCAGGTCGCTGGTGTAAAGCGGTCCCCGCGCGCCCCAGTCGACGAGCATGAAATCACCCTCCGCGATCCGCCGTGATGAAGGCGGGCAATGCGGTAACGCGGAGCGATCGCCCACGGCTACAATCGTTTCGAAGCTCGTCCCGTGCCCTCCAGCTCGCCGGATGTAACTATCGAGGGCATCGGCAACTTCCTTCTCGGTATCCGTGGCAGAGAGCATCGCCTGCATCATTTTGAACGCACGCTTCCCGTACTCAATGGCCTCGCGAATTGCCGTGATCTCCGATTCGTCCTTGATGACGCGGAGCGATTCAACCAGGCCATTCTTCGCAACGAAGTCGATTGACTTGGCAAAATTCTCCAGAGCATCGAAATTGGCGATGGTGAGATGCTGGCTTTCCACGCCGACGGTTTGCAGGCCCAACTTTTCGAGAACTTCGGCCGCTAGTTGGCAGGTCGTCTTGTTGGGGCCCCGAATTGCTGTTTCCAGATCCGGGCATTCCTCGGCAACCTGGATCGAGAATCGTGTATCGGTGACCAGAATCGTTCGCTTGGACGTGATAATGACAAAGCTGCTCCCGCCCGTGAAGCCGGTCAGGTACAAGGCGTTGAGCGGATTGGTAACCAGAAAGGCACCCAGCTTTTCATCTTTGAGAAGGCGGGCAAACCGTTGGCGGCGTCGTGCGTGGTGATTCATACGAAGGGGGGGATTTTACGGAAGAGAAATTGGTTATTCAGAGCGGCACGCGACCCATACAGTACTCTGGGCGAAGTCGTTTGTCATTCTTCGTTTTCACATAGCCTTCCAAAAATGGTTTCCGATCCCTCACAACCCGATCTGGCCTGGCGCGGATATTCCGGCTGGGCAATGTTGCCGAGTTTTGTTGTCTGTGGGATCATCTCGATCGTGATTTTGACTGGCGGGTGGTTCTTTGAAGACATTCGTGG
>JAIOQJ010000392.1 GCA_021413475.1 Planctomycetota bacterium
TCTCCAATTCCGCTTCCCGTAACTTCTGAATGATCTGCTCGACCTGCAAACGCTTCGTGCCCATGATCCCCTCCCTTTTTCAAGTGATGGTCGTCAGTCTACGACTGACGACCGGACTCGTTTAAGGGGGGCAGGTCACCCACTTAAGTGCAACTAACAGGTTGGCACGGAGGCATGGCCAGGGCGGAATTCCCGGCTTATGAGCATCTCATGGACGCAGGAATCAGTCACCGACGGTCACCTGTTTGGCAACGGGCCGTCCGTCGCGATTCAGGACAACCCGAGACAAGCTTTCGTGAGCCCCGGACCATTGCGTCCCTTGCGACCTGACCGTCCGAATCGCTTCGATCGTGCGACATTCCTAGCGACGTTTTCGAGTCGGCAAACGAACGAGGTCGCTCTGTGTAAATGGAAGTACGCGTCCGTTGACATCGTTGCAAATCCGCTAGACTGGACCGCTCTGCCGACCCGATGTAAGGAGAACACCATGAGACTCGCACCATTTCTGACGCTAAGATTGTTGCCGTTAGGCATCGCCCTGATGTCAGTTGCAACGGGTTGTTCGCAGAAGCCCGCCGAACCGAGCGCATCCGCTGCGAAGTCGCCGGCGCAATCGCAAGACGAAAAGGCTCCCGGAGCCGTTTCACAACGGGCGACGCCGGCGTCAACTCAACAATCGGTGACGGTCATACCGGCGAGCTCGACTCAGCAGATCTCTGGCGAGTTGGGAAGTCCGAGTGCCACTACCACGATAGACGGCAAACAACTTCCCGCGCCGGACCCGAAATTCGGTGGCGTGATCAAAGACGATGCCCAGCAATCGAAAACTTGGTGGGCACCGCGCATCGTGCCGCCGAAGGGCGCACCCAACGTGCTGCTCATCATCACGGATGACTCCGGGTTCGGCGTCCCCAGCACCTTCGGCGGCGTGATCCCGACACCGACGATGGATCGCGTGGCGAACACCGGTCTGCGTTTTAACAATATTCATTCCACGGCTCTCTGCTCGCCGACGCGTGCGGCGCTGATCACCGGGCGGAACCATCACTCGGTGGGCTTCGGTGTGGTTTCCGAGCAGGCTACGGGCTTCCCCGGCTACAACAGCATCATCCCCGAGGACAAGGCGACTATCGGACGGATGCTCAAGGACAACGGGTATGCGACCTCGTGGTTCGGCAAGGAGCATAATACGCCGACCTATGAGGCAAGTCAGGTCGGACCTTTCAATCACTGGCCCATCGGGATGGGCTTCGAGTATTTTTACGGCTTCGTGGGCGGTGATGCGAATCAGTGGCAACCGAACCTCTTCCGCAACACCACCCAGATCTATCCCTTTCAGGATAAGCCGGAGTGGAACCTCGTCACCGGCATGGCCGACGACGCGATTGAATATCTGGGCCGCATCAACCAGACGATGCCCAGTAAGCCGTTCTTCGTGAAATACGCACCCGGTGCCACGCACGCGCCGCATCACCCGACGAAGGAATGGGTGAAGAAGATCGCCGACATGCACCTTTTCGACGACGGCTACGAAAAACTCCGCGAGCGCATCTTCGAGAACCAAAAGAAGCTCGGCGTCATCCCAAAGGACACGCAACTGGAGCCATGGCCCGCGAAGCTCCTCAAGCCGTGGGATACCTGCACCGCCGAGGAGAAGAAGCTCTTCATCAAGCAGGTCGAAGTCTTCGCCGCCTACGAGGCCTACAGCGACTACGAGATCGGGCGCGTCATCCAGGCCGTCGAAGACATGGGCAAGCTCGACAACACGCTCATCATCTATATCAACGGCGACAACGGCACCAGTGCCGAGGGGGGGCCGATGGGCACGCCGAACGAAGTCGCGTGGTTCAACGGTGTCAACGATATGCCCGCCGCACAGCAGATGAAATGGTATGACGTCTGGGGCACAGATAAGACTTACAACCACATGTCGGCGGGTTGGTCCTGGGCCTTCGATACGCCGTTCTCATGGTTCAAGCAGAATGCCTCGAAGCTCGGTGGCATCCGCCAGTGCATGGCCGTCTCCTGGCCGGCGCGCATCAAGGACGTGGGGGCGCTGCGCGAGCAGTTCATGCACGTTATCGACGTGGTGCCGACCATCCTCGAGGTCGCCGGCATCCCGGCACCGACCACGGTCGACGGCATCATTCAGGCACCGATCGAAGGGACGAGCTTCGCCTATACCTTTGACGCCGAGAACGCCAAGGAGCCGTCGCGTCACAAGACGCAGTACTTCGAGATGATGGGCCAGTATGCGCTTTATCACGAGGGCTGGCTCTTGAGCACTAAAGTGAACCGCGCGCCGTGGGAGGCGTTCGGCCCGGCGAATCCCGACCCGCTCAACAACCAGATTCTCGAACTCTACGACCTGAGCAAAGACTTCAGCCAGTCGCAGAACATCGCGGACCGGTTCCCCGACAAGGTCAAGGAACTGAAGCAACTCTTCATCGCGGAGGCGATGAAGTACCAGGTTTTCCCGATGGACGCCTCGGTGGCGACGCGCATGGTCTCGCCTCGCCCTAATATCACCGCCGGCCGCACCGAGTTCGTCTATACCCAACCGATGGTCGGCCTGCCCCAGGGGGATTCCCCGTCGATCATCGCCGCTTCCTACACCATCTCGGCGGACATCACGGTACCCGAGGGGGGCGCGGAAGGGATGATCCTCACTTCCGGCGGACGGTTCGCCGGCTATGGGTTCTACTTGCTCAAAGGCAAGCCAGTGTTCCTTTGGAACATGGTGGACCTGGAGCGTATCAAATGGGAAGGTCCGGACGCGCTCGCGCCCGGCAAACATACGATCGAGTTCGACTTCAAATACGACGGCCTCGGCATGGGCACGCTGGCCTTTAACGACATGAGCGGCCTCGGCCGTCCCGGCACGGGCACGCTCAAGGTAGATGGCAAGGAAGTCGCGACGAAGAAGATGGAGAAGACCCTACCCATCACACTGCAATGGGACGAGAGCTTCGACATCGGCTCCGACACGCTCACCGGCGTAAACGACGCGGACTACAAGCCGCCTTTCACGCTCAATGCCAAACTCAACAGGCTGACGTTGAAAGTCGACCGGCCGCAACTCTCGGCCGCCGACGTCAAGCGGCTTGAAGAGGCCCAGCGGAACAATCGGATCAGCGAGTGATTGCGTGCGAACTTCGCTGAGAGAATCGCCGACATTCAACAAACAACCTATCGAAGGCAAGCTGGGTTGAAACGCTCCGGTTCACACGCGATTCGGTCACTTCGACCGAAGTAGCAATCGTTGCAATTCTGCGTCACCACCGTCACCTGCGTCATCGACCGGTGAAGAAGATGATGCAGGATCTCGGAACGTAGCCGGCATCTTCCGGAACTCCTTCAATGAAGTGAGCTAGAAGCTACGATCCGGAACTGCCGATCTCTATGGGCGCACTAGGCGCTCCAACACATCGGTCGTTATGGGGCCGGATGTCTCTCGGGGGCCAAGGATGCAATGCGGACGCAAGAGGCGCATGAATCCGGGAACTTTGCCGTTTCGGAACCTTACTCGTCCGCGGTTGGAACGAATCGACCCGGCCTCTTTCATCAATCCGGTGTTAGTTGTCTCCGAATGCCGTGATTCACGGCATCTGGACTCACACTCGCTGTAGTGTTAGATGGTGTTCGTTGCGGTCGCACCGGCCAACTAACACGATCTAACACTCGCTTCAGTGTGAGTCGAAGCCCTTACGCAGCGCGCACTTAGACGCAACAAACACCTCCGTCCGGAACGAAGACGAACGCAAGGCCGTCGTTTGAGCATCGCGTAGACGAAGGAAACAGCCGCCGACGGGCATTTGACCGGCAACACCGTGTCAGCGGACTGGCAGTACCTAATCGCGACGTTTCTCTTACGGCGGAGGAATGCCATTTCCTTACAATGAAACGGAAAAGTCAACGAAAGAATTCAACTACTTGGCATGGAGCTTAAGTGCCGCTTCGGCCGACAAGACGTCGCACACAATGCGAAGGCCTTGGCGATTGTTACCGACGCTTGCTGCGGTGAAACCCAGCGCAGCCGTACGACATTGGCTAGGAATACCGGCGAACGAACCGCCGCGCGTCATGCGCGCGTCACTGGAAAAAATCGCTTCCCCGCTACGAGAGGGAAAACGCTTAAGGTCATAGGCGGCATCGGTCCATTCTTCCACGTTGCCGAGCATGTCGAACAATCCCCAAGCGTTGGGTAGCAACTGTCCGACGGGATGCGGTCGGTCGCCCGAATTCGATTTTTGCCAAGCGTAGTCGGCCAGCGACACCCCATCGTTGCCGAAATAGTAGGCAGTGGTCGTTCCCGCCCGACAGGCATACTCCCATTCCGCGGGCGTGGGTAGGCGAAAACGGTATTGTCGTCCGATACGCTTCGAATTGAGTCCGTCGACGAAACGCTGAGCCTGATTCCAAGAGATGCCGTGAGCCGGTAAGTTCTCTTCGCCGACGAACGCGCCGGGACTGCCCTGTCGGAGAACCGTACTCCATTGCCGCTGTGTGACTTCAGTGATGCCGATATAGAACGGCTTCTCGATCGTTTCGGTTTTCTGGATTTCCTCCGGCTGCCGGCCGACTTCATTTGCCGGAGAGCCCACGACGATTTTGCCCGACGGCATTCGCCGTAGCCGCAAGCTCTCGCCGTCGGCCAGCGGCACATCGAGCACGCTCGGCCAGCGCCAACCGCCCGGGGAATTTCGTGCGGATTCTTCGAGCCGTCTTCGGATCAGATCCGAGTCCGGCGGTTTTAGTTGCGGCAGAGCTCGCAAATACAAATGCGCCGCTCCGGCTTGGTACTCAGCTTTGCTTCGGCCGCCGGTTTTCGTCGAAAGCTCCCACCAAATGTCACCCAAAGCGACTTGCGCTGCGGGCTCATCTTCCACAAGGGAAGTCTTCCAGGCCATGTCCTTAAGTCCGTCGTCGCTGCACATCATCAACTTCCCGATGCCGACTTCCCAGTCCCCTTTGATGAAACAGAGATACTTCCCCAAAACCAAATTGGCTTCAAGGTTCGCGTTGGCTCTGGCGGCGGCCGTCTTCAACGCCGGTAGCACTTCGTCCAGCACTTTCTTTCGCGCCACGGCCTCTTGTCGCAACAAGGGAATCGCCGATTTGCCCGCCGCGGTAACGGCGGTCTTCGCCAAGCTCGCGGCGGCATCGAAGCGCCCGGCATTCACCGCGGCGTCCATCTGAATCAGCGACTCTTCGGCGATCTGCTGGAAGTTCTGCGGTGAGGCCGCCTTTCGCAGAGCCATATTCCAGCGTTCGGCGGCGGCGTCGAACGAGGCCGCTTGCTGGCCGGAAGCCTGGGCGGCGATCCGGCATGTCACCGCAAAATTCGCGAGGATTCCGAATAAGATCGCGATCCCAGTGACGAAACGCCTACCACGGTAAACCATTTTTTATTCTTTGGGATTCGAGGCAGGGGTAATCGATTTCTTTGCGCCGTCCCATTCGATTCTGCAATTCGGCAGAGCCTGTTGCAGAGAGGCGACGCCGGCGGCGGTCACTTTGGTGCCGGTGGCGAGCAGCGAGCTTAGGGATTTGCAGTCTTTCAACACCGAAATGTCCGATACCGAAGTGGCGTAGCACTGGAGGTGCAGAAGAGGCATCCCGGCAAGCGGCGAGAGGTCGGACAATTGCATGTTGCCTGCGCAATATACGTGACGCAGAGGCATGCCTTTGAGCGGAGAAAGATCGGACACTTGCGTGGTCGTGCAATCGAAACCTTGCAATTTCATTCCTTGAAGAGGCGCCAAGCTGACGACGTTCGTGCTACTGCAATGCAGGTCCGTTAGAGACATTCCCTGTAGGGGCGACAGGTCCGATAACTTTCCTTGCCGGGAGTGACTTCCGGAACAACTAAGAATCGATAAGCCGACCAGCGCCCGCACGGGCGAAATGTCGGTCACATGATCGGTATTAAACCGCACCTCGGTGACCACGCCCTTATCGATTTTGGGCGAAACGTTCCCATTTGTACCTGTAATTTTCCCATCGAATCCGGGATTCAACTCCTTCAGCTTCTTCGAGACGGCTTTCACCTGCTCCTCAGCAGGCATGGCCTGCACTTGCTTCATCCATGCTAGGAACTCAGGAGAGTTGAAATCCGTGATCGGCTTTGAAGGAGCGGCGGCGGGCGTGGCGGGCTGCGTCGTGACGCTCGCCGTCGTTGCTGGAGCAACGAGTTCACGCACGATACGAAAGCCGGTGGAGTCGAAATGGTTCGACGGCGAGTGGTCGGTATTGCGAGATGTAGAACGGCCGTAAGAGGCGGCCGAATTCCAACTGCCTCCACGGATCACGGGATAAAGGCCGGTGGTTGGGCCGGGAGGATCGTTTATAGAAGTCTTCTCGTACCACTTCTCGTCGTAGAAATCTCTGCACCACTCCTGCAAATTACCGTGCATGTCGAAGAGGCCGAAACCGTTCGCCGTCTTCGTTCCTACGGGATGCACTTTGCCATCGGCGTTCTTCTGATACCAACCGTATTGATCCAACAATGAAAAATCGTCACCAAACGCATACTGAGTCGCCGTCCCGGCCCGACAGGCATACTCCCACTCTGCTTCGGTCGGTAGTCGATACGCCGTCTGCTCTTGATCGCTTAGCCATCGACAGTAGGCAACCGCCTCGTTCCAGGAGATAAAGGCCGCAGGCGAATCGTCGGTCACAGCGTAGCCGGGACTGAGGTATGTCAGGATCGGCTTCGGCGGCACTGTTGCAGGCAAACCAGCCGCCTTGGCAGCAATTTCGGCCTTTTCCGGTCCGGTCTGATAACCCGTTGCACTGAACTTCTTAAACTGACCGACCGTGACTTCCGTGGCTCCGATCAAATACGGCCTGGTGATGATGACTTTGTGCTGCGGACGCTCATTTTTTTGAATGATGTCCTTGATTCGTTGATCGGCTTTGATTTCCCCCGCTACTTTCAACGCCGCTTCCACCTGTTCATCCGTGCTCCCCATCATGAATTCGCCCGGCGGAATCAGCACCATCCTCATGCCGACGCTGTTTGGCGTCTCGACCTCGATGCCGAGATGCTTGGCCCAGGCTGCTTGATGTGCCTTGGCTTGAGCGGCGTCGAAGGGGGCGACGGCGAGGGGAGGAGTAGGGCCGAGAGCGGAGGCAGGTTGCGATACTGTTGTCTTGGCAGGATCGGTCCACTCGATCTTGCAGTTGGGCAGGGCCTTTTGCAGGGCGTCGACGGCGGCGGCGGTGACAGTATTGCCGCCGCCGATTTTTACTATCTTAAGCGATTTAGAAGCTTCCAACTTCCGCAAGTCTTCGTCCGACACGTCGTTATTGATTAATGTTATTAGAGTTAACGGCATGTCTTGTAATGGCGACATGTCGGCGAGCGGGTTTCCCGCAAGTTCTAAACGTGAAAGACGCATTCCAGATAGCGGAGACAAATCTCTTACAAGATTTTTATCAATTGCTAGCTGTGACAAACGCATTCCGTACAACGGCGACAGATCGGCAAGCATCCCGTTGTTCCAATTGCTGCCATAACACTTCAAAGTCTTCAATCCAAGCAACGCTCGTACCGGCGAAATGTCGGTTACGTTATCAGTGACAAAACTACACTCGGTCACTACTCCGTTCTCGATCTTCGGCGTTCCTCTTGTATTGCCGTCCCTCAACTGCCCATCAAACCCCGGATTCAACTCTATCAACTTCTTGGACACCGCTATGACCTGCTCCTCAGCAGGCATCGCTTGAACGTCTTTCATCCATCGCTGAAAAGCGGGTGTGGTCCACCGCTGACTCGGCTGAGCGGGAACTACCACCAATTTCATCGGCACGAGCTTCGCCGTGATCGCCTTCTCGCCGCCCGACTCGATCTCGAACTCTTGGCCGAAGACTGTGAACCCGTCTTTTTCTACCTTGAGTCGATGCTTGCCGGGATCGACGGAGATCGACACTTTACCGACGCCGCCCTTTGGCTGACCTCGACCTTGCCTTCGGCATCCATGACTTGCACGATCGCATCGGGCTGATCGACTTCGACGACCAGAGTGCCATCTTTGGTTCGTAGCGAAACGAGGATGCCCGCCAGTATCGCCACACCGAGGAACGCAGCACCGATCAGCACCTTCTTGTTCTTCCACGGCGGCTGTTTGCCTTCGCTCGTCTTAGCTACTGGGAGAGCTTTTTTCGTTCCCTTCGTCTTCTGAACCGTTTCTTGCGTCGGCAGGTTTTTGAGAAACGTCAACGCCCCGAGATCGACGTTCGTGCCGCTCGACTGCTGAATGCTCGACGACGATTGCGGCCCGGTTCCCAGGCGTTCCAAGTCGGCGATGACTTCGGTGATCGTCTGGTAGCGATCCTCGATCTTCTTGGCGACCATCTTCTTGAAGATCGCTTCCAAATCTTCGGATGCATCCGGCTGAAGCTCTCGCAACGACGGGATCGGCTTCTCACGATGAGCCAGAATCTTCTCGATGATCGATTCGCCGCTATAGGTCGCCTTGCCGCCGAGCAGGTAGTACAGAGAGCAGCCGAGGCTATAGATGTCGGCTCGGGCATCGGCGTGCTTCGTGTTGAACGCCTGCTCGGGACTCATGTAGTCGACAGTTCCCATCACCGCCCCGGTGCCGGTCAGTTCGGCTTGCGTCGCC
>JAIOQJ010000393.1 GCA_021413475.1 Planctomycetota bacterium
CTGCTTCGATCGCCACGCTGCTCGATCACGCGGTTCGCGAAAAGGACGACGATCTCCGCAAGCTCGTCGTGCTTACGCTCGACAAGATGGCGATGGGCGGCATCTACGATCAACTTGGCGGCGGCTTCCACCGCTACAGCACCGAGCGCACCTGGACCGTGCCGCATTTCGAAAAGATGCTCTACGACAACGCCCAACTCGTCGAGCTCTACTCCGAGGCTTACCGTAACTGGAAAGACCCCGTCTACGCCCGCGTCATCCGAGAGACGCTTGGATTCATCAAGCGCGAGATGACCTCCCCTGACAACGGCTTCTACTCGGCCCTCGATGCCGACAGCAACGGCACCGAAGGCGAGTTTTACGTTTGGACGGTCGCGGAAATCGAGAAGATCCTGAGTGACAAGGCCGACGTCGCGTTCCTCAAGACCGTCTACGCGATCGGCGCGGAGCCGAACTTCGAAGAGAAGTTCCACATCTTCCGGCTCGAAAAGCCGCACGCGGAGTTGGCCAAAGACCTGAAGATGACCGACGCCGACTTCGAAAAGAAGCTCGCGGACCTTCAGGCGAAACTGATGGCGGTGCGTTCGAAACGCGAACGGCCATTCCTCGATACGAAAATCCTTACGGCCTGGAACGGCCAGATGATTGCCGGTTACGCCAAGGCGGGCGAAGTTCTCAAGGAACCCGAGTTCATTCAGTCGGCCATCAAGGCGGCCGAGTTCATCCTGAAGAATCTCCGCACCAAGGACGGCCGTTTGCTGCGGACCTACGGCAAAACCGCCGATGGTAAGTTCGAGGCAAAGCTCAACGGCTATCTCGACGACTACGCCTTCCTCATCCACGGCCTACTCAATTTGCACGACGCGACAGGTGACAAACGTTGGCTCGACGAAGCCAAGACGCTTGCCGACATCATGGTGAAATGGCACGGCGACGGCGACAAAGGAGGCTACTTCTTCACTTCCACCGATCACGAGAAACTATTCGCACGCCCGAAGGATTACTTCGACAATGCCCAGCCGTCCGCAAACGGCATGGCCGTCCGCTATCTGGTGCGGCTGTCTTCTAAAACGAAAGACGACACCTATCGCCAACTCGCCGAGAAATCGTTCCGCCAGTTCGCCGGGGTGCTCCGCGCGAACCCAAATGCGGTGCCTAGCATGTGCCTGGCTTTGCACAACTACATTGACGAGAAGGGCGCGGTACCTGACAAAAAAGAACCAGCGAATCAACCGAAAATAGTCCCCGGTAAGGAAAAGACGGAAGACGTCGTGAAGCTCGTTTCCGCCGAAGCCGACAAGCCGAATGGTGACAAGCAGGTGATCACGATCAAGTTGGCGATCACCTCGCCCTGGCACATCTATGCGAACCCGGCCGGCAATCCGACCGCCGCGGGGGGACAGACGACCGTGACGATTCGTGCCGACGGCAAGCTTATTCCCGCGATCATCACCTATCCGAAAGGCGAGACGATTGAAGACAACGTGGTCGGTGATTATCGCGTGTACGAGAAGGAAGTGGTCATCAAGGCGACCATCGATTTGAAAGTATCCAGCCCACTCGAGGTGAGTGTGAAAGTGCAAGCCTGCACCGCCGGCAAGAACGGTCGTTGCCTGCTGCCGACCACTTTAAAAATCCCGGTGAAGTAAACGAGGAACACGGGATGAGCGGGTATCCGCCAAACCCGGCCGGGCGATCGGAAGCCGGTGCCGTTGAGATCTTCGCGGAACAGCTTCGCGTCATCGCCCAGGCGCGCGGGCGAGCGAGCCGATCTCAGGCCATCGACGATCTGGCCGATGCTGTCCTCGCGGCGAACGCGGTCGTGCCGTTTCTCAAACGTCTCTTCGACACCGACCGGCACGGCCAACGCCTTGCCTTGGAAATAGCATCACGCCTGCCGCTGCCGTTGGTCGAACCTGTCAACCGATTGTTGCTTCCTCTGATGAGCGATTCACGATTTCCCCTCACACTACGAATGAACGTCGGTGCCGCGATACTTCGTTCGGTGCCTGACGATTCCGTTCTCGCCGGGGAGTTGCTCGCCGCCACAATCAAAGACCTGAATCCCTATCGTGCGGCGGAACGCTTGCGTACTTTTCAGCAGCGATTTCCCGATCATCCGCGAATCAACGCCATGATCAGGGAATTGGATGAACGCTCGGCCATCCCCTGCCCTCGCTGCGGCGTCCGGCTGCAACGATCCGATCTGATCGTGCATCTGTGGAACTCCCATCGCCTGTTGATGGATGGCAAACTAGCCCGCGATCCCTGGCGGATGATCGAGGACTGGCTGGGGGAATACGCGAAGACCGGCCGCAAGGATCTCCTTGAACGCTGTTGCGAACTTGGCCAGCAACTCGATCCCGAAGCTGGCCTGACTCGTGTGCATCGTCTGCTCCTGACGGCGGGTCTGACCGACGAGGAAGCTAAAGAGAATTTGGAGTCACAAGCGGAAGGCCGCCGTGCCAGCTTGTGCCCTCACTGTTACGCTCTCGTGCCGCAAACTCGCGAACCGATGCCGCCGCCGCTGGGTCTTGCCCATGGCCGATTTGTCAGCCACGGCTACAAGGTCGAAGTATCCGATCGTTATCTGTTCACGCACCTGAACGTACGCGTCCCCAACAAAGTGCTCTACAACGGCACGGAACCCAGGCGGGGAATGACGCGGCGCGGCAGCGTCCTCGCGCAACTCGGCCCCCTTACCTTTCTCGCGTTTTTCCTCGCCGTTTTTCTCCCGGTGCGGACGTTGCCGCCGTTGACGCCTGTCGCCCTCGTCCTGCTGGCCGCGTTTCTGCTCTATCTGCGGATGCGCATCCATCGGGGCAACCTGGACGATCCTTCGGAGCGAGCGATCGAGCAGGCCTGGCGCTTCGTCGTTCCGGAATTGCATCAGCCGAACTTCTCGCTCGAGGATTCAGAATTCCTCGGCAGCCTCGCCCTGGCCAGCATCGGCCGCGGCTCACCCGAGCTTCGCGAAAATCAAGTCGAACGCATGGGAAAGCTAGCGCAACCGGAACTGGTCAACGGCCTGATCCCGCCCGGCCACCTCGCCGCCCTTCGCTGCCTGGAAATCGACGACGCCATTCGCCTCGGCCGCGACCCGGTACCGCTTGTGGTGAACGAACTCGCTCACTGCCTAGCCGACGAATTGCCGCTTTCCTTCGGCGAACAGATTCTAGAAACCTGGCCGAGTGAAATTCGCGATCGCGGCCAACGCTCTCGCTTGCGTGTTCTCCTGGCCGCTCGCGCTTTCGAACTTGGCTTCGAACCGCGCGATCTCCAGGAACTTGGCCGAATTAGCGAGTCCTACGGTCTGGCACTCGCCAGCGAAGACCTGAACGGACTCGCCCGGCTGCGCTGGCTCTGGGACACTCGCACCGAGCGCCCCTGGAGGGTGAACGGCCCCGCGACGACGGTCTTCGACCTGGCCCGCTATCGCTCTCTGGGTGGTCAATACCTGGAAGCCCGGCCCGATCTATTGCTATTCCAGACGATGAGCATTGGCGACGGCCAGGACGCGGGAGCACCGATTCTCATTTGCGAAGAGGGGGTCGTTTACCGCGACATCGTCCTGAAGGATCCGGCGACGCCGATCTCATATCGCAAAAGGACGGACGACGAGTTTGAATTGGTCATTGGTAAGCAGAAGCTCTTGTTCAACCGTTCGCCGGCCCTCCTCGCCCAGCGGTTACAAGGCTGGCTCCGTTTTCTCTTCGAAGTCATTCTGCCGGCCACTCGTGACTACCTTCACACGCGTTCGCCAGGGATATTGGAACCGCTGACTCGACAGAAAGTTCTTCGCTGTCCGGAATGCGGTAACTCGTTTCTCGCCCTGAGAGGCGAAGTGGGGATTCTCACCGATGTCTAGGATCTCCTACGACCCATCCAAACCCCGACTCTACCTGATCGGGTATCGCGGCACGGGCAAGACCACCGTGGGCCGATTGCTGGCCGAACGCATCGGCTGGACCTTTGTCGATGCCGACGTGCATCTCGAAGCGACGCATGGTAAGTCGATCAAGACCATCTTTGCCGAAGAAGGTGAACCGAGTTTCCGCGATAAGGAAGCGCAGAATCTGCTCGATCTTTCCAACCGCGAGTGCTGCGTGATCGCCACCGGAGGCGGGATTGTCGGCCGTGAGGCGAATCGTGAAGTGTTGCACGCGACGGGTTTCACGGTCTGGCTGACGGCCGATGCGACCACGATCGCCGACCGCATTCAGGCCGATCCGACCACGACCGAACGACGCCCCAACCTGACGA
>JAIOQJ010000394.1 GCA_021413475.1 Planctomycetota bacterium
GGCACCCGTGAGGGGCCGGAGTGTTTCATTCCAAAAACTCCGGCCCCTCACGGGTGCCGGCTCGCCTGGTAGCAAAAACTCTATCCACGGGGTGCCAACTTGAAACTCTCATTCAGCATCATCGGCCTTCTAGTCATTACCGCTAGCAGTCACGCCCAAAAATTCCCCGACTATCAACCCGTCGCCGACTGGATGAAACTCCCCGCTGAGATCAAACTCGGCCCGGTCTCCGCGGTGGCGACCGATTCGAACGATAACGTCTACGTCTTCCATCGCGGCAAGAACCCGATCCTGGTGTTCGACCGCGACGGCAAATTTCTGCGATCCTGGGGCGACGGGCTTTTCACGACGCCCCACGGCATCCGCATCGACTCCGCGAACAATGTCTGGACAACCGACATGGCTAGCCATCAGGTGTTGAAATTCGATTCCGAAGGGAAGTTGCTGCTGACGCTCGGCAAGAAAGGCGAATCGGGCACAACCCCCGATCGCTTCAATCGGCCGACCGACGTCGCCTTCGGACCCGCTGGCGAATTCTACATCACCGACGGCTACGGCAACTCGCGGGTAATGAAGTTCTCCAAAGACGCAAAGCTTCTCAAGGAATGGGGCACCAAGGGGACCGGCCCCGGAGAGTTCAATCTGCCGCATGCCATCGTGTTGGATGCCAAAGGCCGAATCTACGTCGGCGACCGCGAAAACAACCGCGTGCAGATCTTCGATGCCGAGGGCAAGTTCCTCGGCCAGTGGAAAGAGAGTGGCGCACCCTACGGGCTATTTCTGAGCGGCAACCGCCTATTCGTGGCCGACGCCCGCGCCAGTTGGATCAATGTACTCGACATGGAAGGTAAACGGGTCGGCCGTTGGGGCGAGAAGGGGACCGCCCCGGGCCAATTCAGCACGCCGCATATGCTGTGCGTAGACTCCAAGGGGGCGGTATACGTTGCCGAGGTTTCGGGAAAGCGGTTGCAGAAATTTGTGGCACGGTAACGGCTCTTGAAGAAATTTCGGCCACGGATCGAACACAGATCAAACACGGATGAAATCCAGGACGTCATCATCCCGAATTCTTATTCGTGTTACATAGCCTCAAAATCTTCCCGGCTTGCGGCAATTTTTTAAGTCCTTACGCGGCCGCGATTAAATGCTTGGTGTTGGCGCGGCGGGCGGCGAGTAACGCGGTGACCTTGGCGGATCCGTGTCCGTGAGCAGATAGCGGTGAGTGCGGTCGATTTTGTCGATCAATCCATGAGCACGCAACAATCGAATGAACCGAGTTGCCTTGGCCGATCGCTCGCGCATGGCAAGGGCTTGGTCCATAAGAGCGTTCCATTCATCGATGGTCGGCCGGCCCCGAAACGGCCGGGCGAGCAATTCCACATGCGGGCCGATCGGCAGATGCTCGAGCCGGTCGGCCCATTGGGCGTGCGACTCCTCTGAAACGACCAGGGCCCGGCCGGGACGAACCGCTCGGCCGAGAAATTCCTCTCCCTTTTCCAGATGATAGAGCAGGCCGGTCATGAGCGTCGTCTTGCCGGTCTTTCATTGACTGGTCAGGATGGTGACTTCGCCCGGAAGCAGGTAGCCATGCCAGAGCCAATTGTGACACGAAGCTGCCGCGAACCGGGGGACATCCGTCATTTTGACGTTTCGAATACCGTTGGTGTGCATGAGAAGTTCCTGAAATGGGGTGATGATTCTCATCAGAAAGGGATGATTCTCACCGTTTTGACATGATTCTCATCGGAAAGGATGATTCTCACAGATTTGACATGATTCTCATTGAGGGTGGAGAGAGAGCGTGAGAATCATCTTCAGCAAAAATAATCGACCGGCATGAAGATGGGAATGTCAGTTGCGAACGGAGTAATCCGGATTATTTGAAAAAGATTCACGTTGGACGGTTGCGATAGCCGTTAAAATCAAGTGGTGTGTGATGATTGCCGGGAAATGGCCCCTTCCTGGTGACGGCGATGATGGTACCGACCGGTGGGCGAGGGCGGAATGCAACCCGGAATGGCTTCTCCCTTACAAGGACGACAAGGCGTCTCCGCCGGGCGATCCGCGTATCGCTTCCGCTGGTGGCGGTTCGTTGTCATTGCCGGTGGGTTGATCGGTTGCCTCGCGGGATTGGTCTGGTTCGCCCTCTGGCTCCGCGTGCCCCCGCCTGCCCATTTCATTCTGGTCACGGCCGACGATCCGGACGATTGGACATTTCCGCACAACGCCTATGGCCGAGCCGGCGTGACCGATCTGACGGCATCCACGAACGATCCGATCAGCCGCCGGGGGACACCTCGGCTCGACGAGATTCGCAAACTCAGCCGCGGCCGATTGCTCGGCTGGGCCGACAAGCTCGGCGAGATTCGCGAGCCGACGGTCGTCGTCTGCTTTAGCCTTCATGGCGGCAACGATCCCGAAGGTCCGTTTCTCTTCCCCGGCGACGTCAGCGGCAACTTCGCGGATCGGTTGCGTTTGAAGAGCGTGCTCGAACGCCTGGCCACTCTGCCGGCGAAGAAGCACAAGTGCTTGATTCTCGATGTCACGTCGTCGCCGGCGTTCCCGGGGCAAGGGGTTTTGCACAACGATTTTGCCTCGGGGTTGCTCGCACTCGAAAGTCAGATCAAAGGCATCCCCAATCTGGTCGTGATTGCCAGTTCTGGCATCGATCAGCGTTCATGGACCAGCCCCGAGTGGCGGCGAACCGTCTTCGGGCACTTCCTTCGCGAAGGCTTGCACGGCCAGGCGGACGTGGACCGCGACAATCGATTGACGGTCGCGGAACTCTTCAAATATCTCGCACCGAACGTGGCCGCCTGGTCACGCGACCACCGTGCCGCCTTGCAAGTTCCGCTGATGCTGCCGTCGGCGCACCGACCGCCTACACGCCGATGCTTTGGCGCGATTATGCCAATGGCATCGCACGCTTCGAGGACCTTTTGCTGGCCGGCGATCAGGAGACGGCCAATCGCGTTCGGGCCAAGACCGTTGCCTTGAAGCAGAAAATCGAAGCGGAAACGGCCGCGCAGGTTCCCGCCCAAACGCTGGCCTTACAGCGACTGGTTTCAGCCGCGCCGGCAATTCCCGCTTCCTTCGATCCGCGCGACGCCATCCGGCAACTGCTCGCGGCGAGCGATGCCGATCGGTTGAAACTCTGGAATCGACTGCGCCCAAGCGTCGATCGCTCCGTCTGGATGCGATCACTGCTCGATTGGTGTGCCGACGACCCGCAGGTTCGGCGTGCCGACGTGGCTCGCTTGCTGCCGCTGTTCGCCGACGGGGTGACTGTGCTCCCGGCGGAGATCCACTTCCTGGCGATGCTGGCTCGCGATTTGCCGACGGTCGCGCGGTCATCGAGCCAAGCCGGGGTCGTGCGCGAAGCGTTGCAGATTCGAATTCTCGCGGAACGTGCGGCCGTCGGTTTAGGGACACAAGGCGAAGCGATCGTTCCGTGGATCGAGCCCCTTATCAAACAGGCCGACATCGCTCGGCGGCAGGCCGAGGATTTGCTCTTCGCCAGTGATGAACCTTCCTGGTCGAAGGCGAGCGAACTGCTTGTCGCGGCCCGTGCCGGTTATCAGCAGGCTGAGAAGACAGCGGAATCTGTCCGCGCCGCGCTTCGCACCTGGCAACAATCGGCCCAGATGTTGCCCGATTACGCACGCTGGCTGGCAGAACGGCCGCGTCCCGACACTTGGACCAAGCGTCGGGAACGTGAAGTGGATGCTCGGCGAGTCGAGGAACTTTGGCTGGCGACCGGCAAGCTCGGGTCGCTGGTGACTTCGCCGCCCGCTTCGGACAAGCCGGAATTTGCCAGGCATCTTGAGGATTTGGCCCAGACATCATCGCAGGCTCAGGTACTCTTTCAGACACTCGATCGACATGGCCAGCAAACGATCACTCGCCTGCTGAGCATCCGCCCCGAGTGCGACGGCAAGACCGAACCGCGCGCGGATGCCGTTCACTGGTGGCACGAGGCCGAGGCGGCCCGGTTGATCCCGTTCGGCGACGACGCGTCGCGCAAGCAGCATCGCCAGTTGCTGATCGAAGAGCGGCGAGTGTCGCGATTGCTGATGGTTCCTCCGAAATCGGCACCCACGACTCTCCCCGAGGTCGGTGAAGCGGAGACTCGTGAGCAGGCGTTCGAGATGGCTCGGCGGCGCGGCCTGAGTTTGCTCCAACGCATCGGCGATGAGGCCTGGAAGCTCGGCGAATCACCCAAGGGAGAATCGTTCGAAGAAGTCCGATTCCGGCTCGAGCATTTCATCCGCCAGGCCGACGCCCGACCGTCTTTGGCGGGAGTCGGTAATCAATTGGCGGCCACGCTATTCGCCTTGCCGGAACGGATCAACGATGGCTTGCGCGACCGCGAGTCGATCGCGGCAATTATCCGCAAGGATCAACTAACACGCCGGCTGCCGCTTGTCTCGTCGTCGATTGAATCGGCCCCGGCCCCGTTGCTGCGTACTCGCGAACTGGCCGCTCTGCTGATGGGACAAACGGAACGAACCGTTGCCGACCATTGGTACGGCGGCGAGTTGCCCTACTATCGTCGGGCCGGGAACTTGTTACTGGCGGATGTTCGCAAGCGGCTAGGCAAAGAGGCATCTCCGCAAGTTGAAACCTTGGCGGGTGCCCTAGCGGAAGACGATCCATTTCCACTGAAAGCAGTCGCGCCGGTTCGCCGCGTACTCACTGACGAACTGCGTGCGGAGATCACCTTCAATCTGGACCGAGCCACCGACAGCGGCCAACTTGGATATGCGGTATTTCGTGTTGACAATCCGTATCCCGGCAAGGACGTCGAGGTGAAACGCCAGCCACGTCGCATCGATGCGAAGACTGATTTGGCCCCGATCCTGGAATCGATCATCCCGCCAAGCGACGAGGCTCTGACGATTCCCATCGTGGAGTCACGTCTCTGCCGGCTGCACGGTTATTTCCGAGGCCGGGCGACGACGACGGACGTCAAGATCGAACGGCATCCACTGGCCGATCGCATTGTCAACGAGACGCCGTTGCCGAAGGCATCTTCGATCGCCGTGGTGACAGACCCCGATATTCATCAGCGGTTCGGCGTGGCCAAGGGAAGTATCGCGTTTGTCATTGATTGCTCGGGGAGCATGGGCCCCGAAGAGCCGGGTGGCCGTGATCGTTACCGCGAAAGTTTGGACGCCATGCAAACGATCATGCGGCGATTACCGAACGGCGTGAACGTTACAGTCTGGACCTTTGGCCGCCGCACACCTGAGCAAAGTCCTGCCGAATCCACAATCGAGACACTCGGCGAGCCGTTGGCCTGGGATCGCAACAATCCCAAACAGGCCGAAGTCCTTTTGCAAGAACTTCGCGCCAAACAACCGTGGTATCCGTCTCCCATTGTTCGCACGCTGCTGCGGGCACGCGAGAAGTTGCGTGCTGAGACGGGTTACAAGGCGATCGTCCTGTTCAGTGATTGCAATGACACGCGTTTCGCCGAGGACGAGGAATTCAAGAAGAAGGGCCGTTCAATCCGCGAGACTTTGCGGGCCGAGTTCGATGGCAACGGCATTCCGCTTCACGTCGTTGCCGTCGAGCCGTTGAGCAAGGAAGAGACCGACGAGCAGACGGTCTTTCAGATCGTCAAGGAACTCCGGCCGCCGGGACTCTTTGTCCGACCGACCGAGGCCGAGC
>JAIOQJ010000569.1 GCA_021413475.1 Planctomycetota bacterium
GCTGGTGACGCTCGGGCCGGCGGAACTCAAACTCAACTAGACGAACCGGTGGCGACAGACCACTGGTCTGTCGGAAAAAGACTGAATCGACAGACCAGAGGTCTGTCGCCACGGAAGACAATCCCGGAGCGAATCAATGCCTTTCCACACGCACACCCTGAAAAACGGTCTGCAGATCATCGGCGAGACCAACCCGGCCGCGTTGTGTACCGCCGTCGCCTTCTGGGTGCGGGCCGGCTCGCGCGACGAAACGCCCGAGGTCGGCGGCGTCTCGCATTTCCTGGAACACATGGTGTTCAAGGGGACGCCGCGGCGGAATTCGTTTGCCGTCAATCGCGACTTCTCCCGCATCGGTGCTGACAACAACGCTTTCACCAGTGAAGAGAACACGGTTTTCCACGCGGCGTTCTTGCCGGAGTTTCTGCCGGAAGCGATCGATGTTCTCGCGGACGTCATGCGGCCGAGCTTGCGACCGGAAGATTTCGACACCGAAAAGTCCGTGATTCTCGACGAAATCGTGCGTTACGAAGTGCAACCCGGCTGGGCGACCTACGACATCGAATTCCCGAGGCTAGTCGAGTTAGTGGAAAAAGCGTGCGCGGATTGGCCGACCGGGACGGTGGAACGGACCAATCGCCGTGAGACGAAGGGGGCAGGGGGGCTGCACATTCTCAACCGGCCGAAAGACAAAGTGTCGCAGGAATATGTACTGATGATGTCGTCAGCCCCGCCGGCCGATTCTCCGTTGCGGTACGCCGCCTCGCTATTGGCCACGGCAATCGGCGACGCGAGCGGTAGCCGATTGTTCTGGGCACTTGTCGATCCCGGGCTGGCCGAAGAGGCAGGCATGGGGGCCGACGAATGCGATTCGGCGGGTGCGTTCTACACGTCGTTTAATTGCGATCCTGACGAAGCCGGCGAATGTTATACGATCGTCCGCGGTATCCTGGAGGATGTCCAGAAGAACGGTATCAAGGCCGATGAACTGGAACTAGCCCGTACAAAGATCGTCTCCCGCGAGGTTCGCTCGGTCGAACGCACCCACCGCCGAATGCTCTCGCTGGCCAAGGATTGGAGCTATCTGAAGCAGTACCGGACGCTCGACGACGAACTTGCCGCCTGGGATGCCGTGAACCTCAAAACCATCCGCGAAGTGCTGGATCGTTATCCACTGACGCAATTCACGACGACGGCACTCGGGCCGTTGGTGACGTTGTGAGGACGACTCTTCGCGATCGCGATTATTCGTGAATCAGAATCGCCCGAAAAGGGCGACGTGATTTCGCCATATTCCGCAAAGAGCACAGTCACGCCACGCTATGTCAAACGACCGAGCCAACCAACCCAACACCGGCCTGCTGCGTTATCGCCCGTGGCGCGGCACGTTCCTTGGCCCCTGGCACGGCGTGTGGGCCATTGCCCGCGCGGGAGTCGATCTCATCTTCCGCCGGAAGCTCTTCTGGACTCTCTACGCCCTGAGCATGTTAATCTTTCTCTTCTACTTCTTCGGCCAATACCTGCAGCTTTTTCTCGAACAGAAACTCGGTGAGGAGAACCTCCGACTGGGCGGCACCTTCACACGCAATCTGAATCCCCAAGTGTTGATGAAGAGCCTGCGGAATGCCCTGCAACTCAACGGCTCGGCCGACACCTACGGCAACTTCCTCTGGTTCGAAGGCTACATCGTCGTCGTCATTCTCGCCTTTGTGGGCTCCGTACTCATCGGCAATGACTTTCATCACGGCAGCCTTCCGTTCTATCTCTCGAAACCGATCAGCCGTTGGCACTACGTTGCCGGAAAGTGCCTGTCCGTCGGGTTGGTCATCAACATGATGACCACCTTTCCCGCCCTGCTGCTCTTCATCGAATACGGTTTCATCGATACCTGGGATTATTACATCGACCAGTTTCGGCTTCTGCTCGGCATCCTCGGGTATGGAATGATCCTGACGGTCACGCTCTCGCTAGTGCTGATGGCAACCTCGACCTGGTTACGGCGAACCATTCCGATGGTGATGATCTGGATCACCATTTTCATTCTGGGTCGGCTGATGCAACGCTGGCTCGTCGACGGCCTGCGGATGTCCGAACACTGGCGGCTCATCGACTTGTGGAACAACATGTACCTCACCGGCATGTGGATCATGGGCAAAGATCACCGCGAGCTTCGGCCCGAATCCCAAATTCAACCACCGTACTGGGAAGCGGCCGTGGCGGTGAGTGTGGTAGTGGTACTTTGTGTTGTGTACTTGCATCGGCGAATCCGGGCGGTGGAGATCGTGCATTAAGATGGGAAACGGCATGCCATTACTTCCGAGCCCGAAGCGCTAGCAAGGGCGAAATCCGCCCTTGCTAGCGCTTCGGGCTCGGGG
>JAIOQJ010000570.1 GCA_021413475.1 Planctomycetota bacterium
CAATCCAAGATTGCGGATCGGCTCCTCGAGCGGCACGCGGGAGAAATCGAATCCCAAATGCGCCGACATAAGCGCCAGGGCGCCCTCCGACGGCACAGCCGCGCGAATCTTCGTCAGAGCGGCAGATAGTTCCCTGGCGACGCGGCGCGGTAAACTCAGCGATTGGTCCGGATCTTCCACCAGCACCAGACGAGGCGAACTGCACGCTTGTTGTTCCCAGAGGGCGACGTCCCAGGCGAGAGCCGGCAGCGCCTGCTCCAGATCGACCCCCGCCAGCACCATGCCGATGCCCAGGCGCGGCCCGTAGTGGATCACGCGGCCTCGGCAGCGTTCCGCGGGATAAGCGGCGACCGCGGCTGCCCCACCCCAGACGACGATGCCGTCCGCCTCGCCGCGCACCACTTCGTTGAACTCTTCCTCACGACTGTCCCAGGCGCAGACCGCCAAAGCGGGAGTGACGCGCTGATTGCGATCGACTTCGTGCAGGGCTTTGGCAAATAGCGAGGTGAACCCGGAATCTTCACGGCTTAGCTTGAGGACGACGGCATTATGCGTGAGCAGGCTTTGGCTCAGTGCGATCACTCCGCCTAGAAAGACGTTTCCGGCCAAGATTTGTGCAACCACTCCCAAAGGATAGCCGCGCACCAGGCCGATGCCGCGTTCATCCGCCTGCCACGTTTCCAACAGATCGGTTCGACCCAGTTCGTGGCGCAATCCCATCGCTAGCGCGGCAGGAGACAATCCCAGGACCAACCCCGCCAAGGCGGCCTCGACGGCACGCCGGCTCAGCATGCCCGACATCATCTCGACAGCCTGCTGGTGATAAGCCGTTCCGGGTCGCCAACGTCGGCCCAATTCATCGAGAAGTTCCAGAAATTGATCGAAGGGCTGCTTCGCCAATTCGCGACTTGCTACTCGCAACCGGGCAAAACAATCACGCAGGTCCGCGGCGGTACGTGGCCGCAAGACTTCAAAGTTCGATTCGACGCTACTCATCCACGAATCTCCGGACGGGCGACCGCTTGGCCGATCTTCATCGCGCAGGTTTCATATCGCGCCACGGTCACTCGTCCGCGCGGCGTCAAATACGGAGCCGGCAGGCCACATTCGCATCCGTCTTGCACGCTGGCTTTGTCCGTCGTCAGAATCTTCAGGAGCGGGTAGCTCGTCGTCAGCGGCACCGTCAGTTGCAACAATCCCACCTCGCCAGGCCGAACATCATGGCCGGTCTCGGGATCGACAGCTTGCGCGAGGGCCCATGCGGGCACGTGATATTGGCCTCGCTCGCATTGGACAAACACGGCCGGGCACTCGCTCAGCCCGTACATATCACGGATACCGTTGCGGGGCACTCCGAAGAACGCGGATGCCTGGGCCTGGAATTCTTCGCGGTCGAGAGCGACTCCCGGTAAGAACGATTTCCATCCGCCGCCCGTCAAGATGGTACTCCCCTCGGGTAGCGGAAATCGCGACTTTCCCGCCTGGCGAAGCCCCATGATCGCCGCGGCGATCAGTGCCGGATAGCCGACCAGCACAACTGGACCTCGCTCAATCGCCTGGGCCAGTGCCGCGCCGGCCGAAGCCGCCTGAAACTCCGGTCCCTTTGCGCCGAGTTTAGCCAGATACGTCACGGAACGAATCTGCGGCATCTGCTTCAGCACGGCATCAATGACGAGCGACCCGGCCATCTTTGTTGTCGCCGGGTCCATGAGAAAGGCGAGGGCGTCCACTTTTGCCGTGAACAGATTCAGAGTTTCGTAGCTGCCTCGCATGGCTTGAAGCCGCCGCCGCCAACTTGGCTCGTCGAGTGGTGTCACGCTCGGCTGGCCCGTCGTCCCCGAACTGGTCAGCCGAACGACGATCGGCATATCCTCGGGCAATGGGAAGTCAACGCTCTTCAGAATCGGCAAAAACAAGGGGCGAATCGAATTGAGCGTCCCGTTCGCCGAATTCCCTCGCTCCAAGAATTCGACGTAGCGCGGAAACGCCGCCCGCAATCGAGCCAGGCAACTCTCGACGGCAGGCTGAAACGCGGCCACCTGTTGTCCAGCCGCGAATGCCGGAGCTTGCAAGAGTTCATCCAATGGATCGAGATTCATGGTGTTGTTCGTCCTTCACCAACAAGAGGAATTCGCTGATGGCTTCTTGCAGATTATTCTCGCCACGTCCGACATCCTTGATGAAACGGTTTGCGTAGTCGGCCTGCTTTCTTTGAAGAACTCATGGCTTACTTCATCTATCATCGCCGTCTGGTAGTCGCGGTACTTCTATCTGATCACTGCTGCATATTTCGAAGTTTAACTTCGACCGCCCCTGATCAAATCCAATCGCGGAAAATGCGATGGAACTCCAAGATCGTAGGCGAACATATTTCTCTTTGCCAGCAAGAAACCACTGAAGAGCGATTTTGATGTCACACTTGCCAAGAATGAGGAGTTATTGCGGCGAGAAATTTATTGCTGATGATGCCGGACGGGGGTAAAGTACAGCATCTCAATTAGTCGCCATGCCTAATGAAGACCAGCCAGTTTTCGAAGCAACTCAATGAAGGGCAAAAATCGTGGTCCGACCTAGGATTTTCCTGCTCGCGTTGTTCGTATCGCCTTGGGTGATTGTTTCCACGGGAAAGGCCCAAGCTGAACCGGTAAAAGAAACGCCTGTCGATTTCACCCGCGACATTCTGCCGATCCTGGCGAACAACTGCTTCCAATGCCACGGGCAGTCCGAAACGAAGGGAGGCGTACGGCTCGACCAGCGTGACCATGCCGTCAAACCGGTAAAGTCGGGCAAGACGCCGATCGTGCCGGGTAAGTCCGCCCAAAGCGAATTGGTGCGACGAATCCTGAGCACGGACGATTCGAAGCGGATGCCACCCCTAGCAACCAAGAAATTCCTGACGGCCGCTGAAAAGGAACTCTTGACCAAATGGATTGACCAGGGGGCCGAATACAAGGCGCACTGGTCATTCATCAAACCCGTGCGGCCGACCATTCCCGAGGTCAAAGACAAGGCCTGGATCAAGAACGAGATTGATGCGTTTATCTTGGCAAAACTGGAACATGCCGGCCTCAAGCCGTCGCCTCGGGCCGACAAGACCACGCTGATTCGCCGGCTTTCATTCGACCTGCGCGGTTTACCCCCGTCGCTTCAGGAGGTCGATGAATTTCTCGCGGACAAGAGCCCGGATGCCTACGAGAAACTGGTGGATCGCATGCTGGCCTCGCCGCGCTACGGCGAAAAAATGGCTGTGCTCTGGCTCGATCTCGCCCGTTTCGGCGACACCAGCGGTTTTGAAAACGACAGCAGCCGGCAAATGTGGATGTGGCGCGATTGGGTCATCGGTGCCTTCAACAAGAACATGCCTTTCGACCAGTTCACGATCGAACAACTCGCGGGCGATTTGTTGCCCAACGCCACCATCGAACAGAAAATCGCGTCTGGCTTTAATCGCAATACCCGCTTCAACGAAGAAGCCGGTTCCGACCCCGAAGAGTTCTCAATCCGCTACAACGTGGATCGAACCAACACTCTGGGCCAGATTTGGCTGGGTGCCACATTGGGCTGTGCCGAGTGCCACAATCACAAGTACGATCCATTTTCGCAGAAGGAATACTACCAACTCTACGCGTACTTCACGGGCATCAAGGAGCCGTTCCTGAGCGGAAACCACAACGTACCGTTGCCGCCGATTTTAAAGAAGCCGTCCCCCGAACAAGCCAAGTCGATGGAAGGGATGGAAAAAGACCGGATCCGCGTGCAGGCGGCCATCGACGCGAATCTGGCCAAGGTCCAATACAAAGACCCGTTTGAAGGTAAACCGGAATCGGCCAAGGTCGAAAGCAAACCTCAAGACGTCGTCTGGTTCGACGACGAGCTTCCGCCGGGTGCCAAACCTGAAGGAACAAGTCCCTGGCCATGGCACGACGCGCTTGCGCATAGCGGTAAACGAGCGATGATTCGCACCGGAACGGGTCTGCATGCGAATCAGTTCCGTGAGGCGACGACTCCCTTATTCGTAAGTCCCGGCGACAAGCTGTTTGTCTACGTCTATCTCGACCCCAAGAACCCGCCTCAATCGATCATGCTCGAGTTCGACGACGGATCCCGCGAGCATCGTGCCTATTGGGGCGCGGACAAATGCTATTTGGCGGGCACCCCCAATGGCCCGCAACACTTCAACGCCGGCGCACTCCCGGCCGCGGGCAAGTGGGCTCGGCTTGAAGTCGAAACCGACAGACTCAATCTCCAACCGGATACGCGAATCCGCGGCATGGCGTTCGTTCAGTTCGACGGCACGGCCTATTTCGACACACCTGGCTTGCAAACTAATTTTGCCCCGGACGATCGCTGCCGAAGTTCGCTCACCTTGTGGGAACCGCGGGCCAAGGCCAACACCAAGCTTCCCGCGGATGTGAAAGCCGCCATCAAGGTTGACGCCGCCAAGCGAAGTGCCGAGCAGAAGACCAAGATTCTCCACCACTACATTCGCCACGTCTATGACCCGACGCGATCAACTTTCGAACCGCTCGAAAAAGAGTTGAGCCAGGTGGCCAAGAAGATCAAGGAAATCGACGACGGCATCCCCTATACGATGGTCTCCGAGGAAATGTCCGAACCTCGTGCCGCCTACATCTATATTCGCGGTGACTTCCAGAAGAAGGGGGACAAAGTCGAACGGGCCACACCAAGTGTTTTTCCACCCATGTCCAAGGGGCTGCCCAACAACCGTCTCGGCCTTGCCCAATGGCTGATGCAAGCGGACCACCCGCTTACATCGCGCGTAACGGTCAACCGGTTATGGGCCCAGATGATGAGCACGGGCCTGGTCAAGACGATCGGCGACTTCGGCACGCAGGGTGAGTTTCCTTCGCATCCGGAATTGCTCGATTGGCTCGCCACGGAGTTCATGGCCCCCACCAACGGTGTGAAATGGGATGTCAAACGATTCCTCAAGATGATTGCCCTGTCCAACACCTATCAGCAATCGTCCGCGATCTCGCCAAGTACAGCGAGCAAAGTCGACCCGAATAATCGGTTATTCTCCCGGGCACCGCGTTTTCGCCTGGCGGCTGAGGAAGTTCGCGACAGCGCCCTGGCGATTTCAGGCTTGCTCAGCGCAAAAATCGGTGGCCCGTCCGTAATGCCGTATCAGCCATCGGATTTCTACAAGGGCAAGTACGAGACATGGCTATGGACGGTCAGCGTGGGCGACGACCAATATCGCCGCGGCATGTACACCTTCTGGCGGAGAACGACGTTGCATCCCATGTTCGCCATCTTCGACGCTCCCAGCCGCGAGGAATGCAGCGTCGCCCGCGCCCGCACCAACACGCCGCTACAGGCCCTGGTCACGCTCAATGACCCGACCTTCGTCGAGGCGGCACGCGTCTTCGCCCAAAAAGTGCTCAAGGAAAGCTCCGGAGACATCGAAAGCCGCTTGCGATTTGCGTTTAGAAGCGCGCTCGCACGAGAACCGAACTCGGCCGAACTGGACGCACTGAGAACCCGCTACGAAAAGCACCTGGAGCGATATCGAGCCGACAAAGCAGCTGCAGCTAAATTGGTGCAAGTGGGTCAGTTTACACGGCCGACTAATCTCGACGCGGCCGAGCATGCGGCCTGGACCAGCGTTTGCAATATTCTGCTGAATTTGGACGAGACGATCACGCGGGAGTGACTGACTGGCGTTGCCAAGGTACAATTCAATCATGAACACAACCACTACCTGGAAATACCTCGCTCCGAACCCGAAGTCAATGTATACCCAGCTATTCATCAAGGGAACGCGGATCCGTGCTCGCGTTCTCTACGGGATGTACATGAGCGCGGAGGAGCCGATGACGCCGGAGGAGATTGCCGCCGATTATGGATTGCCGCTCGAAGCGGTACAGGAAGCGATTGCGTATTGCCAGACCGAGCCGCCAGAGATCAAGAAGGATTTCGAACGGGAAGAGAGGCTAATGGAAGCCAGCGGCATGAATGATCCGGATTATAAAAACGGCGGGAAATTCAAGGTCGTACCCACCGAAGAGTTCGTCCGGATTTTCAACTCATGAGAATCTACCTTGATGATGACAGTGCGTCGGGATTGCTGGCAAAATTGCTTCGCAATGCAGGCCACGATGTCCAGGTTCCAAACGACATCGCCTTGATGGGTGCGGAGGACGCGGTTCATTTAACCCACGCGATTCGAGACGGTCGGTGTTGCCTGACGAAAAACTACGATGATTATTGGATCCTGCATACCTTGGTCATGCAGGCACAAGGCAAACACCGCCGCATCCTCGTTGTATTTCAGGACAATGATCCGAGTCGCGACTTGACGCCAAAGGGCATCGTCATTGCCATTCGAAAACTGGAGACCGCGGGTGTGCCCATTGAGAATGAGTATATTACCTTGAACCACTGGCGATGACCGTTTTCAGGACTTCCGTCAAATGCTCACACCGACCCATCAGCATCTGTTGCATCGCCGCCATTTCCTCACCCGCACCAGCGCCGGCCTCGGCATGGCCGCCGTCGCGTCGTTGCTTGATCCCTCGGCGCAAGCGGGCACCCAGCGTGTGCCTGGCGTCATGGATGGCACGCACTTCGTGCCGCGTGCGAAGAATGTGATCTTCCTTTTCATGTCCGGTGGGCCGTCGCATCTGGATCTCTTCGATCACAAGCCGACGCTCAAGCAGCGTCATGGCGAGGACATCCCGGCATCAGTGCTTGGCACTCAACGCGTCACGTTGATGACGCGCAGCCAGGCTCGCTTTCAGGCGGCCGGCTCACCGTTCAAGTTTGTCAAATACGGCAAGTCGGGACAGGAGATGACGGAAATGTTTCCGCATCTCGGCAGCGTTGCCGATGAGATGTGCGTCATTCGCTCGATTCACTCGGAACCGATCAACCATGATCCCGCTGTGACTTTTCTGCAAACGGGTCGGCCACAACCCGGCTTGCCGTGCATGGGTTCCTGGCTGAGTTACGGCCTCGGTTGTGAGAATCGCGATCTGCCCGCGTTCGTCGTGCTGCTTTCGGGGATCAAAGATCAGCCGGTGCCGTCGCGCTATTACCACTCCGGGTTCTTGCCTTCCCAGCACCAGGGGACGCTTTTCCAATCCTCCGGCGATCCGGTTCTATATCTTTCCAATCCCGAAGGCATGGACCAGCAACTCCGCGGCAGCGTGGTGGACGGCATCAACGAACTCAACCGCCTTCGCAACGCCCAGGTGCGCGACCCCGAAATCGAGACGCGGATCAATTCGTTTGAACTGGCTTTTCGCATGCAGACGTCCGTTCCCGAATTGCTCAACATCGCCGGTGAAACCCAATCGACCATGCGACTGTACGGTCCCGATGTGGAAACGCCCGGCACCTTCGCCCGCAATTGTATCCTGGCCCGCCGACTGGTCGAACGCGGCACGCGGTTCGTCCAGATTTTCCAGCGCGGCTGGGACCAGCACAA
>JAIOQJ010000571.1 GCA_021413475.1 Planctomycetota bacterium
AATCGATCGAAGAGGCCGACGTTGTACTCGATTGCACGGGGACGTTCGCAACACACCGCTGGCTGGGCGAGGGGGGCATCCCCGCGCTTGGCGAGATCGCGGCGTCGAAGCATATTTCGTACATTCCCGACGACATTCTCGGCAAACAGAAGGCTCGTTATGCGGGCAAGAGCGTGATCGTGGTGGGCGGCGGCTACTCGGCGGCGACGTCGATTTCTAACCTCGCTCAACTGGCCGAGCAAGATTCCGCGACCTGGATCATCTGGCTGAATCGCGGAACGCGTTCCACGCCGTTGGTGCGGATATTCTCCGATACGTTTCGCTCCCGTGATCGGCTGTCCGCGACGGTCAACGGCCTGGCGAACCGCGGCGAGGGGCATATCGAGTATCACGCCCAGACGGCGATCCAGGCCATCGAGTGCCACGGCCCCGACAAGGGCTTTCGTGTCTCCGCTCGCTGCGGTAACGAGGAGATGGTCTGGGAAGTCGAACGGCTGATCGCCAACGTTGGTTACGTTCCCGATCTGTCGTTTTGCCGTGAACTACACGTCGTCGAACCGGACGACAAGTACGGTTTGATCCAACCCGAACCCTACTACTACATGCTGGGCGCGAAGAGTTACGGACGTGATTCGCAGTTCTTGTTGCAGCGGGGCTTCGAGCAAGTCCGTGAGGTCTTCGCCCGGCTCACTGGCAAGCCTAAGTTGGATCTGTATCAAGGCAACTTGGCGAAGACGTTGCGCGCCGCTTGATGCCGTCCGTCGGGAGTGACCCGATGACTCCACTCGACGCCTATTCACCGGACTACAAAACCGCTCGCGTCCGCTTCCGGTCGCTGATCGCTGAACGCGGCTGGGATGCCGAGGCGATTCCGATCGACGTTCCCGGTTACGCGCCCGATGATTTAACGATCGACGTCGCGCGGGTGGGAAGTCCGAATGCGGAACGGCTTTTGGTCCTCACGTCTGGGCTTCATGGGGCGGAAGGTCTCTTCGGGTCGGCGGTTCAGCTGGCGTGGTTGGCATCGTTGCCTCGTCATTGGGAACCCCCCGCTGGTTTCGCGGTGTTGCTGATTCATGCGCTCAATCCGCACGGCGTCGCCGAGGTGCATCGAGCGAACGAAGACAACGTCGATCTCAATCGCAATTTTCTCTCAGAAGACGAGTTCGCGCGCTTGCGTGAAACGACCGCTCGCGACTATGGCCCGTTCGATGGCTACTTGAACCCTGCCTGCTCACCGAGCCGTATCGACTGGTTTCCTCCGTTATTCCTATGGATGGCCTTACGCTACGGCTTCGGCACGCTGCAGCGGATTCTCCCGGCAGGGCAGTACGAATTTTCGAAAGGGATCTTTCATGGTGGGTCGGCCCTCGCCCAATCGACGAAAATCGTCATGAACGAGATGCCGCGCTGGGTCGGTGCAGCCCGCTTCGTGATCCACTTCGACTATCACACGGGACTTGGGAAATTTGGCGATTTCAAGCTACTGGCCTCCGATCCAGCCGGTTCGAAACAAGTGAATCTCGCTCGCCGATTGTTCGGCGATTTGGTGGTCCCTGATCATGAAACCGAAGGGGGCTACCATAACTTCGGCGACATGGGAGAATGGTTGAGCCGACGATTTGCCGATCTCAACTACTTGTATTTATGCGCGGAGTTCGGAACCTACGGTTCGACTCGCGTGATTGGCACTTTACGCCGCGATAATCAAGCTCGTCACTGGACGCCTCCTGAATCACCTCTTCGTGCGATGACCCGCGCGGAAATGCTCGAGGTCTTTGTGCCGAGTTCACACGGTTGGCGTTGGGCCGTTGTTCAGAAATCGGTCAGACTAATACAATCGTCGCTCACGTTGTGCGCGGAATGGGGCAATGGCGACGAGTAATCAGGACAAATTGATCGTCTTTCAAGAATGAAGAGTGTCCTTTGGTCGGTGAAAACAGAAAAATGCTCGATTTAAGTGCAAAAGATGTGGCGACATTGTGCATGCGTCGCATATACTGATCTTACCTCTCCCGAATGATAGACAGCGACGGTAGCCTGATGGCCAAGATCGAAGCGGCGGAATTGCCGCCATTGCCGGATATTGTCGGCAACAGCACCGCCATGCAAGAGGTTTACCGCCTCACCAAACTTGCCGCGCCTACAAATGCGAGCGTCCTGCTCATCGGCGAAACGGGCACCGGCAAGGAAGTCATCGCCCGCGCCATCCACAAATTGAGCAAGCGTTCCGACGGTCCCTACATTCGCGTGAATTGCGGAGCGTTGCACGAGAATCTCCTCGAATCCGAACTCTTCGGCCACGTCAAGGGTGCGTTCACCGGGGCCGTCGATAACAAGACAGGCCGATTCGAGGCTGCGCACGGCGGAACCATCTTCCTCGATGAAATCTCGAGCATGACGCCCAAGCTCCAGGTCAAGCTCTTGCGAGTACTCCAGGAAAGGGAGTTCGAGCGTGTCGGCGAAAGTCGAACCATTCGAGTCGATGTGCGCGTGATCGCGGCCACCAATCAATCCCTGGAAGACGAGATCGAAGCGGGTCGTTTTCGCGACGATCTCTACTACCGCCTCAACGTCGTGCCAATCCCGTTGCCTCCTCTACGCGAACGGCGCGACGACATCACGCCACTAGCTGTGTTCTTTCTCAAGAAATGCAGCGAATCGAACCGCCGGGACGTGCCCGATCTTTCTTCGGAGATCAAGGACGCCCTGCTGGCACACGATTGGCCGGGGAATGTCCGCGAACTCGAAAACACCATGGAACGCCTGGTTGTACTCTCAAATGGCAAGTCCGTCTCCTCTGAACTCCTGCGCGGATTCGGCAAACCGAAATACACGCTACGAAGTTCGAAACCACGAACCGAAGATGTGCCGGGCCTAATTCAACAATTAGTGAAGATGGGCGTGCAAGGAACGCCGCCGGCCGGCAAGAAACTCTACAAGTACCTCGTCGGTGGTCTGGAACGGGCGCTCATCGAGCATGTGATCAAACTCTGCGACGGTATTCAGGTGAAGGCGGCCGAGCGGCTTGGCATCAACCGCAACACGCTGCACAAGAAGCTCGACGAATTCCAAAGTGACGAGAACGGCGAGAACGGCGCCACCAACGGCGACGAGCAAGTTCGGCCGATTGGCGAGCCGTGAGCGGCATGAGCATTCATTCTTCGTAGGACGGCCCTTCCTTGACCGTCCGCATTGATTCGGACGGCCAAGGAAGGCCGTCCTACGAAGAAAAACCTCACGCGTGGATTTCGAGAAGAATCGCGTCAGAACCTCATCGCTTCCTAAAATGGTACCAAGCCGGGCTCTCCGGTTGATCGACGATCCAAATCTTACAGGAGGTACTCCCAATGAAACTGCTCGCCACGATGATCGCCTGCGCATTGACCGCCGTCACCGCCGTTGCCGAGGACAAGAAAAGCGATTTCGATGCTGCGAAGATCGAAGGGAAGTGGTCGCTCGTTTCAGGTGCGAAATTCGGTCAGAAGATCGAAGGCAAGGCCCTCGAAGGCACCATCACGATCACGAAAGACACCATCACCATCAAGGCGGATATGGATCATGTGATGAAGTTCAAACTCGACACCAAGGCCAGCCCGGTGGCCATCACCATGGTCGGCGAAGAAGGTCCGTCCAAGGGTTTTACTTCGGAAGGGATCATCGAACTCAAAGGCGACGAGTTGAAGCTCACCTACGCGATGCCGATGGAAAAACGGCCGACGGCGTTCGTGAGCGCGAAGGATAGCAAGGTGCTGTCGTTCGTGTTAAAGCGGGCGAAATAGCGGCAAAGCCAAGCGGCTTGCGGCTTGGCGTTCACTCAATATCGTCAGCAGTTCTTGCGGTATCGAGCGAGCGGTAAGCCTCAAACGGCTCCATCCTGAAATTGGATTACTCTCCATGTCGCGAAAACCTGTCGTCTTGATCACCGGCGCAAGTGGCGAAATCGGGCATGGCCTGATCGAGCGGCTATCGCGCAATGCCGAGCGGCCGGTGATTACCCTCGATCTGTCCCCGCTCGCGCCGGACCTGTCACCGCTCGTCCGCCAGCATTACGTCGGTTCGGTTCTCGATCCACAATTGCTCGATCGGATCCTGGCGGAATACGAGATCGATCTGGTCTTCCATCTCGCCGCTGTACTCTCGACGCGCGGTGAGTTCGCACCCGTGACGGCCCACAAGGTCAACGTCGAAGGGACGCTGGCCATGCTTGAATTCGCTCAGCGGCAAGGGGAATCTCACGGCCGTCCGGTGGTGTTTCTCGATCCCTCCTCGATCGCGGCCTATGGCTTGCCGAGCTTGGCGGCGAAGCGGGCGGCGGGCATGGTGAAGGAGAACGAGTTCAACACGCCGACCACAATGTACGGTTGCAACAAACTCTACGGCGAACTCCTTGGTTCATACTACGCCAGCCATTACAAGCAACTTTCTTTCGATCCCGTGCGGGCCAAGGTCGATTTTCGGGCCATCCGGTTTCCGGGGTTGATCTCCGCGGTCACGCTTCCATCGGGCGGAACGTCGGATTATGCTCCGGAGATGATCCACGCCGCGGCAGAGGGGAAGCCATACGCCTGTTTTGTGCGGCCGGACACGCGGATTCCCTTCATGGCAATGCCCGACGCGATTGAGGCGATGATCAAGCTTGCCTTGATGGCCCCAGAGCGTTTGAGCCGGCGCGTGTATAATATCCGTGCGTTTAGTCCGTCGGCGGGGGAAATCCACGACATTGTCGCCTCGGCTTTTCCAAATGCCGTGATGACGACCAGCGTCGATGCCAAGCGACAGGGGATTGTCGATTCCTGGCCCGAGGATGTCGATGACACCGCTGCCCGCCGCGACTGGGGCCACGCCCCGCGTTTCGATTTGCAGGCGGCGTTTCGCGATTATCTGATCCCGACCATTCGCAAGCGCTATTCCTGAGAGGAATCGTTTCATGCCGCTTTATGTCTACCAGATCATCGAGGCCGACGGCACCGAAGGGGACGTTTTTGAAGTGCTCCAACGGCTCAGCGATCCGCCGTTGACCGTCCATCCCGACAACGGCAAGGCGGTCCGTAAGCTGATTTCCGCACCGAACGCCGTGACGCATTACGCGTCGGGAAATCTGAGCAACGACAAACTCTCTCGCCTTGGTTTCACGAAATACCAGAAGGCCGGGGATGGGTTTTACGAGAAGAAGGCAGGGTCGGGGCCGGATGTGATCAAAGGGTGAGTGATGAGGCACAAGCGAGGACGCTTGTGCTACGTAGGGCAAGCGTCCTCGCTTGCCCGAGATTGCAGGATCAGTTCGTCCTAACTGGCAAAACTCGATCTGTGGTGCGCTTTTCGCCCTGTCGTCATGCCATTTGTCTGCGTCCGTTTTCTGCCTTTCACATTTGCCACATCCAAAGTATCTCTTCTTGTTTTACCGGTTCTTTTATGAACACCTGGAATAGTCCTTGTCCGAATGGCCAGGTCCCTTGCCAAGTGTCATCACCCGAAACTGCAAAGTCAAACTGACAATACAATCGGTAACCCTGGCTGATTGCCGCCGCTAGATTGGTCATCAAGATCGGTCTCTTGACGATAATAAGAGGATTACCACCGATCTTGTGACCAGCTAAAGGTTCAGCAGGATCGTCATTCGCATCGGAAATTGCCGGCGAAATGGCAAGCGAGTGTTCAGACTTTATGTCTGATGAAAAAGTAGACGCTAAATCTCTTTGGCTTCTTCCATGAATGATGACATGTACTTTATGATCGTTCATCACAAGTCGAAACGCCCCGTCGTTTGCTAAATCTGAGAATGACGAAAATGATACGAACACTGACAATTCAGTCTCGTCGTCATCAGTCAACGGAATTGTCGCGAAATAGCGAGAAGCCACTCGAGGCCGAACATTTAGCGGCGGCCTGCCACCCAGCCGAGCACCTGAAAGGCTGATCCCCTTTGCCATGTGCATAGGTAAACAAACACGACTATCCTTCGGGCTTAACAATGGCATGTTTAGTGAACTCGAATGACAAGCGTTGAAGGGGGAAAAGGTGACCCGGAGGGGTAAGCTTCAAAACTCCAACGCCCCTGGCCACGCCAGCGGCGTGACGAAAACTTTTCCATCGCCGATGCGGCCCGTGCGGGCGACGCTAACGATTTTCTCATTCATCTCTGGTGCGTCGGCGTCTTCGATCCAGACGGTGATCTCGACCTTCGGAAGGAACGCGAGACTGTATTCACTCCCCGCGTAGCGTTCCAAATATCCCTTCTGTCGGCTGTAGCCTTTTGCTTCGCGGACAACGAATGTGGAGAGGCCCATCTCGGCGATTGCTTTCAGCACCGACTCGGCCCGGAACGGTTTGACTACTACCGTTAGTTGTTTCATGTTTCGCCGCGATACTTTTTCCAAAGGGCGGGATAAAGTTCTGGCAGGTCGAATTCCGTCCAACGCACGCCCTTGAGGACGTATGGGACCTTACGAGGCAACGTCGGCAGATCTTCACCCGTCAGACTCCGATAAACTCGTGGCACCAAGCGTAGAAGCATTTCGCCATTGGGAATCCACGGGATGCGGCCGCGCGGCACTCGGTCCGCCAGTTTTTCCGGGTTGGCGACAACGGCTTCGAAGAACTCTTTGCCTTCCAAGATGATCCAGGCACGCACGGCGTCGAACGAGTATTGGGTGCAACTGGGTTGAATGATCGTGGCGACCGCCCAGAGTTCCCGCTTCAACGACAACGAGAGCAGGTCCCAGCAATGGCCTTCGAAGAATACCATCTCGCGCGTCGGTAGAGCCCGAATTGATTTCTCGAGGTTCGCGAACTGGGGGTTCTCAGGCGTGGCGGCCATCCGACTTTCGTCGATCAGCCTCCAGAATTGTTCGGTAGTCATCGGAATGCTCTCTTGGAGGGCGGGTTAATACCATCCGCCCGTGACCGGCAAAACTTGGCCGGTGATGTAGCCGCTCTCTTCGCTGCTCAGGAAGAGGACCGCGTTGGCCACGTCTTCCGGTCTTCCAAAGCGACCCAGCGGAATCTGTCGCTCGTAGTCCGCGCGAACATCCGGCTTGATATCGCCGATCATCGTCGTCTGAATGATTCCGGGGGCAATTGCGTTGGCCGTGATGCCGCGCCGGGCGAGTTCCTTGGCCAGCACCTTCGTCAAAGCGATCACGCCCGCCTTGGCGGCCCCGTAGTTAGCTTGCCCGTGAAACGGGTGGATACCGGCGATCGAAGCGATGTTCACAATTCTCCCACCATCCCGCAGAATGTCCAGACTTTGTTTGCAACAATGGAAGACGCCGTCGAGATTAGTGTCCATCACGGACCGCCAATCGTCGAGCGTCATCTTGCGCATGGTACGATCCCGCAGAATGCCGGCGTTGTTCACCAAAACGTCGAGCCCGCCGACTTTCTGGTGGATCGCCTTCATGAGCCCCTCGACGGCTTCGGGCGAGCGAACATCGGCCGCGAAGAGATGGACTGTCGCTTTGAGTCCGCGGAGTTTTTCGGCATGCTGTTCCGCATCGCGGCGGTTCTCGCCTTTCGGATCGTCGAAGTAGTGCAGCAAGCAGGTGGCACCGGCCTTGGCGAAGCCTTCGAGGATCGCCCCGCCAATACCCCGTGAACTTCCGGTGACGAGAACGACTTTGCCTGCGAAGTTGTACTGAATCATGAATCTTGTCCATGGCGAAGTGAAGACTGTTCCCGATGCGGCATAGTCCCCACAATCTTAACAAGGAATAACGAGATCACCAACGGTTGACTTTCACGATTGGACTGTATGACGTCCGACACTGCTTCACCGGAATCAATCGTCAGGCTCGCCCACTTCAGCGACATTCACCTGACCGCGCGTCCGCTCGGCTGGCGACTGGGCGATTTATTCACGAAACGCACGACGGGATGGCTGAATCATCGCCTCGGCCGCGGCCAGCGATTCCGCGATGCCGATCGTATTGTGCAGGTGATGATGCAAGTCATCCGCGAGCGCGGCTTCGATCGCGTCATTTTCTCGGGCGATGCCACCACACTCGGCTTCACAGCGGAAATCGACGCGGCCGCTGGAAAGCTAGATCTGAGTTTGCCCGGTCTGGCGGTTCCGGGGAACCACGACTATTACACGCGTTCGGCTGTTCGCGCTGGAGACTTCGAGAGAAATTTCGCCCCCTGGCAAACGGGCGAGCGAATCGGCACGGAAATCTACCCGTTCGCTCAGCGAGTCGGACATTGCTGGTTGATCGGCGTCAACTCGGCTCGTTCGAATTTCCTGCTCTGGGATGCCCGTGGAGGAGTCGGACACTTGCAAGCCAACCGTTTGCAAGAGTTGTTGAATCGCCTCCCACCGGGGCCGCGAATTCTCGTTACGCACTATCCGCTCTACTTGGCCGATGGCCTGCCCGAATCTCATTGGCGTCGCCTGCGCGATTGGAAGAGTATTCGCCATATCGCGGCCGAGTGTGGCATTGCCCTATGGCTGCATGGTCATCGGCATGTTGGTTATGTGTTGCCCAGTTCTCCCGAACGACCGTTTCCGAGCATTTGCGCGGGCTCGGCGACCCAAACCAACCGCTGGGCTTGGAACGAATACGAGATTCGGGGGAAGCATCTCTTGCTCCGACGCCGAGTGTGGGACCCATCCGTCAACGGATTTGTTGAAGAGCAAAGCGCTGAAATCGATCTATCTCCCCACACCTAAACGGAATTTCTGGAGATAAAAGTCACGACCAGCTGAAAGATGTGTGAGAATTAAAATGACGACGAGCGATGTGAAGAGTGGTTAGAAATGGAAATTGCCGGCAAAGGCGGCACGTTGGTGCGACCCTCAACCGGCAATCTCCGAACGAATCATACCCCCAAGGGGAGTCGAACCCCTGTTTTAGCCTTGAGAGGGCTACGTCCTAGGCCACTAGACGATGGGGGCTTGATGAGAGCCGATCTCGAAACTTCATTGATCCGGCTTTCCCTGCCAAACATTGAATGTTCGATGAGAAAGCGAGATCAACGTCCTAGGCTTAAAGGAATTAAACGGCTCGCCTTTGGTGCTGTCAAGCGGAGTGGCATTCGAATTCCGAGGTTGACGTGAAATTCAAACCGATTTATTGGGGTTAATCGACGAAGTTGACGAAGATAGAATTGTAACTTTTTCCGGCGCAACTTCGAAAAGCAACGACGTTTCAGGGATGAGTTCAACGAGGTAACGGGCGGCACGCGTGGTAGGATCGGCAAAAAAAGGAAATTCTGCCTATCTTACTTTGAAAATTCACTAGCTGCCGCTTGACAGACGCATTACAATTGTTCTGTAGCCTGAAATTGGCCCCCCTCCGTCGGATGTTCCGATGGTGCTGATTCAGGAAACCTCGATGTCAGGAGACATAACATGAGCGACGAAGGTTCTCGTTTACTCTTGTGGGTCGGCCTCACCATCGGGATCGTGGCGGTCTTCATGGTTCTTGAGGTGCTTCTCCGCACGCTTTTCACCCGGTACGGCACGCCCGCGGAAAATAATTACCCGCATCGTACTGGCACGGAACTTCCTCGAGTGCTGAAGCAGAACTAAATAAGTTCTCTCGGAACGGATTTCGCCCCACTTTCCTGGCCGGCCGAGCAACAGTTTCGTCGAACGGACGACCGTGGGGAGATACATCCCCACGGTCGTTTTGTTCTTTTAACGGCCAATCTTCTGCAATCCCGCTGGAAGCGTACGCTCGGCTGGTGCCGGCCCTGGTCTTCAAAACCAGCGGAGGGTTTGAACAAAGCTCTCGGTGGGTTCGATTCCCATCCGCTTCCGCCAACGTCTTCATCAATTTTCAATTGGCAATTTGCAATTATCAATTTGCAATGATTTGGATCGTCAGACCCCGCGCGATTCTCCGGAAACGAATCGCGGCTAAACGACGTCCTCAATTTGCAATCATCAAGTTGCAATGATTTGAGGTCGTGTGGCACATGGAAATGCGAAATGGACGGCCAAGGAAGGCCGTCCCACGAAGCAAAAACCGCGTCAACGCGGTCCATCAAAACACAAACGGCCCGGTCCGTCCCTCCTTGCGGAGACGCGAACCGGGCCGTCAAAGGATTGTGCAATCGGCTCAGTTTTCTTCGTACTGAGCGATGCGATTCACGGATTCTTCCAGTTCCTCGCCGGCTTCCTCGGCAATGCGGAACTGCATGAGGTAAGCGTCCTCGCCGCTGTCCTCGTAATAATTGCGCAGGACCTTCATGGCTTTGAAGTCCTGATCGCGGAAGAACAACTGGGCATTGAGATTGGTTTCACGAATCGCCAGCGTGATCTTGGTCCGTCGATGGCTCGACAGTTTTCCGATCAACTTGGCGATCATCTGCCCGCCGATCGCATTGCGTCGGAAAGACGGGCAAACCGCGAAGTTCAGGATATGGAGCTTGTTCTTGTGAAGCTCGTAGATCATGAACCCGACGACTCGCTCCCCATGCTCGGCCACCATGCCGATGCAATTTCGCTGGCGGAGGCAGCGTAGGAAGTCTTCCTCGGTCCAAGAATAATCAAAGCTGTCCTGTTCGATTTGCAGGACTTCCGGCATGTCGCGCCGAATCATCCAGCGAATGTGCACGCGCAGTTGTTCCGTCTGCGTACGACCCATGCTCATCGAGGACTCCTTCCCTACTAACAACTGCCAGCGCCTCTTCTCACCGGCAGCCGTGCTTCGTTCCATCTCGGCAGGCAGACCAGATTGCTCATCCGCGGTTGGGTCAGTCACCATGCCCGGCGAGGGAACGGCCGACACAAGAGCCGGATATTAGCAATGCTTGCCAACTGCCTCAAGCCCACTCCGCCCGACGCGGGCGAAGACACTTTTTTTCGCGTTGACTGTTCTCGGTTTCTCGTCGCTCGTTCACCATTTCGAATGAGCAATTTGAGATCGGGAACCTTACTCCCCCCCCACTTTTCAAGGCTGGAAGAAGCTCGTGCTTTCTTCCTTGACGATCGGCTGGCGAATTTGATCGCACGACAATTGCACTTTGAAGCGATGATCGCCCGGAGTCGTCCCTTTGGCCTTGACTCGAATGATCACGTCCCCCTTTACCGGCAATTTCGCGATGGGATCAAAAACCATCGACTGACCCACGACCTTGTACGGGACATTTGCGGAGACCTGGCCGGGCAGCAGCCCTTCCGAAAGCGCGGCCGTCACTTTGACGTTCGTGCAATGCATGGTCCCCGTATTCGTCAGGCGAATCTCGTAGGTCGTTTCCTTGCCTACTTCAATCGGATCTTCCGTATCGACCACATCGAACATGATCGCGGGCACGCCCTCGGCCTGGATCACGGTTTCGGACCGTGCATTCAGTTTCGGACCCGCTTGAGCAACGGCTCGCACGGCCAGATGTCCCGCGATGCTCGATTTCGTCTTCACCGTCAAGGCACGTTTCGCACCAGCGTTTGCCGCTCCCAGGTTCCAGGAAACCGTCCGATTTACGGAATCGTAAGTACCACTGTCGCTGGCCGAGGCGAAGTCAAGACCTTCCGGGAAAGCGACCGCCAGTTGCACCGGCTCGGTCGCCGTGGTGCCCGGGTTGGAAACTTCAATCGTGAACGACGGCTCTGCCTTGACCATGCACTTGACCGGCCCCGAGACCGCCAGATTCAACTTCGGTTGGCGGACATCGAACTTCACCGGCGTGGTGGTCTTGGGCGCTCCATCGGTCGTCGTGCTCAGCGTGCATTGCTGCATACCGGGCGTTGCCGCTTGCAACCGCAAAGTCACAGTTTGGCTCTCCCCCGGAGCAAGCTTGTTGAGCGGGGCGTGAATATCATTTCCTTCCGGATGTTTCAAGCCATCCGTGAGAACGGCCATCAGCACGATGCGGGCGGCTTCGCCGGTGCCGGTGTTGGTTACGACAATCTGGACCGGAACATCGTCGCCGATCTGAACGTTTTCGGGTGCATTCGCTTTCACCGTGAGGTTCGGCCGAGTCACGCGAACATTGACAGCGGTCGCGGTGGTGTAGCTGACGCGCGGTCGTGTTGCCAGATCGCCTTCACCAGGCTTGACGGTGACCTTGAGCCGTTTCTCCTCGCCCGTGTTCAGTGTGCCGAGCATCCACAGAGCCTTGTCGCCGTTCATCTCGGCCGCCGGCTCGGAACTGACGAACTTCGTGCCGGCTCCGATTTCCTCATCGACACGCACGTTCGTGACGGCGGTCGTTCCAGTATTCTTGACGATGATTTCATAAGTAACCGGTTGGCCGAACGGTACGCTCTCCGGGGCGACCGTCTCGACGGAGACCGACGGGAGAGTCCGGCTTCCCGACGCAGGGGCCGCGGTTCGAATGGGCTCTGTTTGAGTCCCCGAGAAGGATGCTTCGGGCTTCACCGGAATTTCGACTTTCATCGGAGCTTCCAGCTTCATCGGAGCCTCGAGCGCGGGCGGCTCAATCGCCGGAATTTCGACTTTCGGCATCGCGACCGGCTGGCTCTTCATCGGAGCCGGCGGGATCTTGATTTCCATGGTCGGTTTCGCGTCCGCGGTCGGAGCGAGGACCGGCAGCATATCGGGAATCATCGGGATGATGGGATCCGGCAAATCCGGCGAGCGGATTTCCATTTTGGGAGCCGCATCCGGCGGAGTGGTCGGACTCTTGGGGAACGAGTAGTTCGTCGGTTTGAGTTGATCCGGTCGTAAGGCCGGACCCTCGGATTGCGCAATGCCGCGCATCACTCCGATGCCGCCAAGACCCAAGATCCCCAGAACTGCTATGCAAGCGATAATTCGGCGCACGACCAATCCCCCTTCTACCGGAAACGTAAGGTCGCGAGGGGAGGGACGACGGTTCCCCCCGGAATGCATCCGTAGACGCGCAAACGAAAACGAATGTGTCGTCCCATCCCCCGCGTACCTGCCTGCCTGCTCTCAAATCCAGC
>JAIOQJ010000023.1 GCA_021413475.1 Planctomycetota bacterium
TCGCCGTAAACGCAGCGAATTCCCCCCGTTGGGTCAATCACGAGGTTCATGGCTCGCTCCGTTGGCGGACGGCCGAACGATCCGCCGCCGTGGCCGATCGACTAACATGCCGTCCAGGGTGGCTTGCACGCCCGCCAACTGTGTGACGACGTGCTGCCGCAGACCGCCGCTGTCCCGGAGTTGCTGCGGCTCGATTCCCTGGACCACCTGCTGGCACTGCTCGACCAGACGGTCCAACTGGTCATTCGAGCGAACATTCAAGCTCTTGAACTGGTCGAAGAACGCACGCAGGTTGCCCACGGCGGAATCACGAAATACCTTGGGCCGGCCGTCCTCTTGGCCTGACAGCCGCTCGGTGAGATGGCTGACCAGCTTGGCCAGTTCATCCACAAAAGCCGACTCGGCCAGACGAACTGCTTCTTCGAAGCGAGCCTGCACCCGCTGGCATTCCTCCCGGTAGAGCGCTGGGTTCAGTTCCCGAAGGTATTCGGGGGCCTGAACGCTGGGGAAATCCCAGGACACATCGAACAGGCCGATCAGCGTAGAAGGATAATCGTTCGAATTGAAGAGCCGGCCGAGTCGATCACGGGCAGCCGATTTCATCGCATCGAAGTGCCGATCGAGGTCGCGCACGGCAGCGTCGAGTTCGCGCTTGAAGCCGGTCATCTTTTCCTGGAACTCATCCAGCCGCTCTTGCTGAATCAGTCGCAAGCCAGGCTCGGGGAACGGCAGGCTGATCGACCGCCAGTACTCGCCGATCTGATTCCGCACGGCGGTGACGGCTTTGAAGCGGGGATTGCGGGTATCGAGCAGCTTCTTGCCGGCCGAGACGAACTCGCCCTCGGCTCCGAAGGTGTCGGCCGCCTCGGCTTTCTGCTCAGGGGTCAACGTCTTGCGGGTGCCGAACCAGGTGAATCCGACCCGTGCCGCCGCCATCGTGGTTTGCAGTTGCCGAGCGGCTTGGCGGTTCTCTTGGGTGTTATCGGGAATGGTCAGGGTGCTCATGAGGCTCCTTTCAAGTTGAGAATCGGGGAAACTGACAGCCCAAAACCGGGCTGTCAGCAGTGAGAAATGGGGATCAATACTCGGATGGAAGCAAGAGGCAGGTGCTAGACCGGCCAGCTTCGGTGATGATCCAGAGCTTCACCCCGCTGGCCAGCAGGTAGGCCGACAAGAGGCGCTCGCCACTCTGAAGTGCTTCGTCGTTCAGTTGCCAATCGCCCTCACAGACAACTCCCCAATCGCCCGCAGCGTGGCGATCGAGGAATTCAGCAGCCGACTGGCCACTCGCTTCCAACGCTCGCAACGCACTCGGTGTGCTGACAACCTGGCCCAGCGCGAACTTGGCGATCTTGCTGTTCTCCAATGGTTCCTCCTGGTTGATTGATTCAGGACGTCATGCGTCGGACATAACGTTCCGCTTCTTGCACGGATCGGAAGTTCGCATGATTATGGTTGTCCACATCGACGGCGTGGGTAAAGCCCTTGGCACGGAAGTTCTCACCACCGCACATCTCTTCCGACCCGATCTCGCGGATCGTGAAGGTGCCCGTGTGATACCGAGGATGCTGATAGATGATGCCGCCCGTGGCCCACTTCAATTTGACGATGCAATGGTCGAGGAGACCGGGGCCACCGTGCGATCGTCGGTTCGATAGCAGGATGGGAATCTTGAGCGGTCCCATCGAATTGCCGATGGAACCCTCCATACCGACCTCGTCCAACCAATCACGCCCCAACGCCGAATCGCCGTAATAGAGGCGAACCCGTCGGCGGCAGCAGGAACGAGCATTTTCCAATGCTCGCACGACGGCACCGGGCGTCTCGGAGTGGTAGAAGATGCCGTTCACCTTGCGATAATGGATGACGTTGCCATTGCTCAAGGTGTGAATTGCTCCATCTTCGGTGAACACGACGCCGGGCTTGTCGGCGGTAGCGGTCACAGTTTTGTTCTCCCTTTGCTTGGTGAAATGAGGTGAAAGAGCCGAGCACGCTCAGGTGGTTGAGCGTTCTCGGCTTCCATGAGACGATCACTCCGAACGGTGGAATCGAGTAAAGAGATGGAGAGGCGAACCATTTCAGTTGTTGCTGGTCCCCCGTTGCACGCGCCGACCGGACTTGGGACCCTCGCTACGGGCATAGATGCCAGTTGATGCAGCCGACAGGCAGCGCCCGCTGGCCCAGGTCCGCAACCGCTCGACCTGCTCGGTCGCCATCACCGCCACGGGCACGACATTCCGAGCGGCTTGGGAAAGGGGAATGTCCAAGAGCGACGACAGCCGGCAGCAGGACCGGATCTCGGCCCCGGTCCAGTCGGTGTCCTCGGGCATCGGCTCGCTGGGGGCGATGTCGAACTGACCTCGATAGAGCTTCCAGATGGCGTCCTTCTCGGTCCGGGT
>JAIOQJ010000402.1 GCA_021413475.1 Planctomycetota bacterium
TGCGCACGATTACGAAGACGTTCGCGGAAAGAACGCCGCGAATCTTGCAAAGTGTCGAGAGCGGGGCCGAGGAATTCGGCAAGACGATGGCCGATACACGTGAACTGGTGAAAGCCATCGGCCGAGCGGAGGGAACGTTTCAGAAATTCATTAGCGACCCGGCACTTTACAACAATCTCAATGAAACGACGGTGATGCTCAGCAGGCTAATGCCACGAATCGATCGCATTTTGCGGGACGTGGAAGTGTTCGCCGACAAGATCGCCCGGCACCCCGAAGCACTCGGCATTGGCGGTGCCATTCGACCGAGCACGGGGTTGAAGGAATCGCCGTCGACGCCAGGATTTCAACCGAAGTAGGTTTGAAGGGTTACGGTCACTCTCTTCGAGCCCGAAGCGCTAGCAAGGGCGGATTCTCCTCCCTTGCTAGCGCTTCGGGCTCGAAGAGAGTGACTACTTCGGCATCGCGAATGCGTCGGCTCCAAATTTTTCGACGAACTTATAGCTGGTAATTTTCCACTCGGCGGCCTTGGCGTTCGGTCGCGCGCCGACCTGTTTCATGTCGATTAGTTTTGTGGGAAGCATCAGGCCGTCGAATAATTTGTATTCGGAGAACAGGTGTTCCTTGCGAACATCGACTCCTTGCTCGCGGGCCCGGTACGCTACTTTCAAGAGATGCCCCGTTTTCTTACTGAAAGAGAGATACACCTCGGGGCAAAATCGCATCACGGCTTTGACAACCGAGACTTCGTCGTCGCCGACGAAATTATCGCGCATTAAACTCAGGGTGACGTTGTTGCCTTTGAGGGGATACAACGAAGCCAGCCAGCGGCCGTGGATCTCCATCTTGAATTCCTCGGTATCGCCGAGCCCGAGATCCTCGGAGGGGAAGCCGCTGATTGCCCGCCAGCCTTTGTCGAGCTGCATCCCCATTTGTACTCGCCGCTTGCCGTCCGGCATCGCCATATCAATGTTCCAACGAAAATTCTTCGGCCATTCCATATGCATTTCACACAGGGAAGCGATCTCATTCTGATTCTGATCGATGATCTTTCCCTCCGACTGGATGATCTGCAACCGCTGTTTCTCAAGAAGCTCCGGTTTCTCCGCACGGGCCTTGAAGGCTCGCTCGATTACATCGCGCGCGGCGTCTTCGCCGTGAAGCGGTGTTCCCAGCAACACAACTGCCAAAATTCCGACGATGGCTCGCATGATCGATTCTCCGTGACAAAGGACGTAACTGTTCTACCACAGAGTTGATCGGCGGGCCAAGAGCGACATGGCGGCCCAAACGAAAACGCGACCGACAAGCGGCCGCGTTTTTGGGTTCCAGCGAAACGGGTTAGGCCATTTTCTGAGTATGAAGCAACTGCTCGATCGCCTTGAGTTTCCAGCCGATATTCGTCACGTTCGGGAACTTGATCTCGTGGCGATCACCCCCGGCGGTACGAACCGTTAAATCTCCCGTACCCCAGACGATGCAGCCAAGGACAATGTGGCGAAACCAGTCATCGCGATGCTTTTCAAAAGTCATGCCGACTGTACCATACACCTTCTCGGCCGCGCCCACTTCTTCGCATAGGCGTACCTCGCCGGGCCTGAAAATCATGTATGTCCGCCGATCAAAGACAAACACGGCGACGGCCCAAGCGGCGAACAATGCAATACTGATCGCCAGATAGCCGGCCATGTTCATGAAAATGTGCAAGTCGCCCAAGCTACGAAGAAGAGAATCCCACAAGTTAAAGATGGTGAATACCAACGCGAGCATGATGATAAGGAAGATCGTGATCAGCGACCACAAGCCGCGTAAAGGCACGTTGGTTATCAATATAACCACGAAGAGAATGATGAAAAAGACCGGCCCCATCCATGATCGCGTGCTGACGCGCGGGCCTGGCACAAGAACTTCCGGATCTTCCTGTTTCACCCGTACCGCGTCACTCAGCAGTCGATCCCGATTCCCTTCCACGTCGATCCGGTACGACACTCGTCCATCCTTCACTTCATTTCGAATCCGAGACTCCGGGCTCACAATCGCCAAACGGTAATTATCCGCATAAGTCCACATGGCAAAGATGAAGCCGAAGGCCCAAACTGGCCACCAGTAGAAGAGCATGGAGTGGGAGATGATCTTGACTTCCTGCAAAATCGGCTTTGCCGGAGGAGTCGGTGTCAATGGTGCCGGTGGGGTGGGGCTGTTCGACATGCGGGGCAGACCCTCAAGAGGTTGTGGATGAATTCACGCCGGAAGGATATCCGGACGCCGTTGAAGGACTATTCGCTTTCCGCGCGCGAATCTTCGCGGTATTGCAGAACAACTTATGGTCGGGCGTCGCCCTTGTCAAGTTTTGCGATCCGGTTAACCCGACGCGCTAGCGAGGGATACGTCACTCCCTCGCTAGCGCGTCGGGTTAACAGACGACGAGCGACAACGCATCTATTACTGCGGCGGCAGCGGCGTTGGCTTCATGTCTTCACGGAACGGCGACAGGCGCGTTGCCACACGGAAAGATTGATGGCATTTGTTGCAGGCATTGGAAACCTCGATCAAACGCGAGCGGCTCGTGTTCAAGTCCTGGGCCGCGGCGGCCCGTGCAAGCCGCGTGGCCGATTCGCGCATTTCGATTGACGACTTATTCCAAATCTCCGCCCCCAAGTTTTTTGGGGGCCGCAGCAGTAACAGATTTCCCGTCTCGGCAATCAAAAGGGCACGGCCGCGGGCGAAGTTCCACGCATCCGCGTCTTCCGGCTTCCCCTTAAGCATCTTTTCGAGACCCTTAAAATTGGAGTGCGCGATCGCCTCCATCAGCAACTGAGTCTCGGCAACCGCTGTACCCTTGGGAGTCGCCCGTGAAGAAAGCGGAATATCCTGTTGCGAAAAGGCGAGCGTTGGCAGCAACAAGCCCAAGGCCGCG
>JAIOQJ010000577.1 GCA_021413475.1 Planctomycetota bacterium
ACTGGAAATAGATAAAGGTCTTGCCCGTATCCGGCGCGAGAATCAGACTCACGATCAACAACAGGGCGTAACAGATGCCCAAAGCCGGTGCGGGTATTCGCGGATAGACCCGTTTCCAGATTCCGCTCATCAACAACACCTGGGCCACTGCCAGCAAGACAACCAAATAACCGATCTGGAGCCCCATCACCGGAACCGACACGCTGATCGCCGGCGTGAACATCTGATGCAGAATGACGAGGGCTCGGGTCAGGCTCGGTTGGAAGAAAATCCAGCAGAGCGACACGACAAAGAATGTCAGGCTGATACGCAAGAGCGTGCCGAGCCAGGTTTGCAGCAGAGCATCGAGCCGCGGTCGATTCACCGCGAAATCGCGGAAGAAGCGATGGATCACCAGCAAAGAGCCGTGCAACAGGCCCCAGACGACGAACGACCAGTTGGCTCCGTGCCAGAGGCCGCCCAGCGTCATGGTGATCAGGAGATTGCGAGCGACCAGCCAGCGGCTTCCCCGGCTGCCCCCCAGCGGGATGAAGAGATAGTCGCGCAACCACGACGAGAGCGAGATGTGCCAGCGCCGCCAGAATTCCGCGATGTTCTTTGACAAATACGGCTGACGGAAGTTGATCGACAACTTGTAGCCAAGCATATGGGCGGAGCCGATGGCCATATCCGAATAACCCGAGAAATCGCAGTAGATGCGAATGGCGAAGGCAAAAACGCCCAACCAGACCTGGAACGTGCTCAGGGCCGACGGGTCGGCACTGGCCGCGAAGACCGGGTCGCTGAAGCGGATCATGTTGTCGGCAATCGCCATCTTCTTGAACAGGCCGATGAGGAAATATTCGATGCCGACCTGAAAGCGCAGCCAGCGGAAGCGTTTGGGCTTGGCTGCCTGGGAGAGAAAATCTCTCGCTCGCACGATCGGCCCGGCCACCAGATGCGGGAAGAACAAAATGAAGAGCATGAAGTTCGGCAGATTGCGCTCGGCTCGGATCTTCCGGCTGTAGACGTCGATCGTGTAACTGATCGCTTCGAAGGTGTAGAACGAGATGCCGAAGGGGATCATCACCTCCAAGTACGGCACGTTCGACGAACCGCCTGCGGCGCGGAGCGATTCACGCAAGGCATCGAGAAAGAAGTTGGCGTATTTGAAATAGCAGAGCAGGCCCAGATTTATCGTCAAGCTGGCACCGAGGAGCAAACGGCGAAGCCAGCGTGGGCGATTCGCATCCATGGCCCGCGCGAAGAGATAATCGAACACGGTCGTACTCGCCACCAGCAAGGCGAGATGCTTGCTCCAAAAGGCGTAGAAGGTGAAACTCGCCGCGAGCAAAACGTAAACTCGCAACCGATGCCACGGCGACAGCCAGTAGACCGTGAAGACGATCACGAAGAAAATCAGGTACGCTTGCGAGTTGAAGAACATGGGACTCTGGGTGGTTCTCCAGATTAAAATTGCTGCCGCGAACGCCCGGATTGCCCATCTTCGATGGAGTTCGTGGAGCGAAGTGAGAAGTCTTTATTCCTGATCGGGAAATGAAGCAAGATGAGGATTATCGCATCCGAGCCCGAAGCGCTAGCAAGGGATACGGCTCTCCCTTGCTAGCGCTTCGGGCTCGGATGGGACGCTTTGCATTAACCCGACGCGTTAGCGAGGGATTCGGTTCTCCCTCGCTAACGCGTCGGGTTAACGCGGAATCCCAAATAGAAGTGCGGCATTGTCTCGGAAAACCTGCTCGTGAAATTCCTCGGGAATCGCCATTTGCAAAAAGTCGCGATACAGCGGCATCGGCGCGAGCGGCCAGTCGCTTCCGTAGAGAAAGCGGTTCGGACGTTCCGCGTACCGAAACGCTGCGCGGACGCGATCGAGCACGTCTTCAATGGCCATGCGTGCCTCGGGATCGGTCAACTCGTCCTCGCTGCCGATGATCAACCCCGATACATCGACCCAGACGTTGAAGTTCTTGTACACAACCTCGGCCGCCTCGATCATCCACGGGTTGCCGACGTGGGCCATGACAAAGCGAACGTCGGGATGATCGACCGCAACCTCGTCCACGCCGAGCGGATGGGCGTACTTGAGTTTAGCGTAAGGTGAATAGGTGTCGCCCGTGTGGAAGATGAAGGGGAGCTTGAACTTCGCGGCCAGTTCGTAATACGGCCGATAGCCGGGGTCGTTTGGAAAATAGTGCAGGTAGCCAAGGTATCAGGCGGGCGACATTTTCCACGCGATCGCGCAAAAGCGGACTGAGCGGGCCCACCCCCGGCAAATTCGGCGGCACGCAATGGATGTGCATGTCGATCATCAAGCGGCCCGTCGGGACAATACTCGGTCATTTGTTCATCCATTATTCCACACGGAATCGTGCGCGGCGCGACAAAGTCTACTCAATTCGCTTGGCGAGCCAGGTTGCGTAAGCTCCTGGAGGATTTTAACGAAAGTCCTCCAGGTGCTTACGCAACCTGGCTCGCCAGAAACCAATCGCCCGCTTGCCTCGTCTGAACCAGTAGAATGTTTGACAAACTCCCTCGAGCCCGAAGCGCTAGCAAGGGCGAAAGCTCGCCCTTGCTAGCGCTTCGGGCTCAGGGAGATCGCCAATAAATGCCGCTGACCATTCGTTCCCGAGGATTTCCAATGCGTTGCCTGCTCTCCCTATGCCTGCCGTTCGTGTTGTGCGGTGCGAACGCCCCCGAGCGCGGTTTTCGCTTCACTGCTGACAAATCGCTTCCCGCCATGAAGAACATCGTCATCGTGAAAGCCGGTGAGCCGGGACCGGGAAAAGCGAAGCACCAAGCCATCGTGACCATCGACCGATACCAGCAATTGTTGCAAACCTCCACGGCCGGCCCGTTCGACATCTGGTGGCAGCCGAAGAGCGGCGTGGCGGTCCGGATTCTCAACAAGCTGAAATTGAAAGAAGGCGAAGTCAAAGAGATCAAGGTCGATAACTACCTGGGAATCGTCACCGTTCGCGGCGACAATCAGCCGCGGGCCGCACTTGTCACCATCGCCGCGCAGGACGATCCGGGACCGGGCGAAAAAGGCCATGTTCCCGTGCAGACCGCCACCGAATACCGGGTCGATATGGCGGTCCCCGATGGCTTCTATTCCCTGTGGATTACGCCGGCCAACGGAGCCCGTTCCCAGCGAATCAACGACCGTTTCAGGGTGCAGGCGGGGAAATCGGTTCAACTGGACTGAGATTCATTGCCGGGACGACTTTCGGATCGATCTTGGCCGGTTCGACTACGGGCAAGGTCCCCACGCGAGTCGGGTCGATCTTCTTTGGGGGCGTTGCGCCGGGGCTGATCGTCGTCGCCTTGGTATTCTTCAGCGGCCCGGAACTCATCCCTTCCGCGTTCATTTCGAAGTGAAAACGAGCCTCGCCCGCTTTCTTGGCCACCACGGTGAGCTTCAGCGTCACCGTCTCCTTGGCCGGAATCTCGAACGGATTGAAGAAGATTGCCCCCTGCCCGCGTTGGAACGCGGGTTGGGCCTGGCGGAATTCGACCTGATCCGGCAAATCGGCCACGATCTTGACGTTCTTCGCCACTGCGGTGCCGGGGTTCTTCACGGTGATCGTGTAGACAATTTCTTGGTCCGGGGCCGCCATGGGCGTTCCTTCGGTTTGCCAGTTCAAGGCCGGGATTCCTTCGAACACCGTCGAGAGTTTCTTGCGCTGTTCCAGGCCCTTGTCCGCACGGGCCGAGACCGCAATCTCCCGCAATCCCGCGGAGGGGGCCGTCAAGGATAGTGACAATTCCTTGGTCTCTTTCGGTCCGAGTTTGGGCACCACCCATTGCACTGCGTCGCGGAAAAGTTGGCTGCCGCTCGACGACTTGGCCAACCGCATTTCGGATGGGAAGGTGCAGGTCACTCGAACGTTGTAGAGCGTGGCGGAACCTGTATTGTGAACGCTCATCAGATACGGCGTCGCCGAATTGGCAGTCGCTTTTTCATTGACCGGACCCGTCAATTGGAGCGTCAGCTTCGCTTCCTGGATCGCACTATTACAACCCGCCTTGGTTGAAACTCCAGAGCCATTGGCCACGGCTTCGCTGGTCCAGTCACCCACCTTACGTGGCATGACGCGGTACTGAATGGTGCGAGTTTCATTCGGCTCCAGCACTCCGACGGTCCAGGTCCGCTGATTCGGCGCGGGGCCGACTTTCGAAACCGGAATCGCGCCGGGCGACGTTTCTTGCACGTATTCGAGCCCTTCCGGCAGCGTATCGACGATCTGAACAT
>JAIOQJ010000578.1 GCA_021413475.1 Planctomycetota bacterium
TTGGAAGTGCGAATAAACTGCAGGATTTCCGCGATCAGGGGATGGTGTCCCAGTTCCTCGTCCAGCTTCATGATCGCCAATTTTTGAATGAGTTTTCGACGGAACAGAATCTGGTATGCCTTGGAAACGACCATGATATCGCTGACGGTCATTCCAGCCCGCTTCATTCCCACGCGATTGACGCCGCCGATGCAATCGCGGCCAAACAAGATCATGAACGGGAGAATATCCTTCGTGGAGCTCGAATTCCCGCTGAGAAACGCCAACCGGCCGACACGAGCGAATTGATGGAGCGACGAATTGCCGCTGACAAAAGCCCGATCGGAGATTTCGCAATGCCCGGCCAAGAGCGAGTTGTTGACGATGATGGTGTGGTTGGCAATCCGGCAATCGTGCCCAACGTGGCAGTTGGCCATTAAATAATTCGAATCGCCGATTTTCGTGACTCCCGTCGCCGGGGAGCCGCGATGAACCGTCACGTGCTCGCGAAACGTGTTGTTGTCGCCGATTTCCGTTCGCGTGTCTTCGCGGCCCGTCAGCGACAAGTGCTGGGGTCGCTCGCCAAGGACAACGCCCAGACCGACGTCATTGCCGCTACCCATGGTCAAGGGGCCGATTAGCGTCGCGCGAGCGCGCAGCCGACAATTCGCACCAATGCGAACCGGACCTTCAATTACTACGTGCGGCCCCACTTCGACGCCCTCGGCGAGTTCGGCTTGAGGATCGATGACCGCGGAGGGGTGAATGCGAGCCGATGCGTCAATGAACATGGGAATCCTTTCCGTGGCTGTACTTCCAGTAGCTTTCGTGCCCGGAAGTATTTCACGCACCGGGAATCTATCGCAAAGTGCCCGATCGACGCTAGATCAATTTTTTGTAAACGCCTCTATGGTCTGTTGGTCAATTGATTTTTCGATTGTTCCACGCGGACCGGACTCTTGCGTACATCTCTCGACCACTCCGGCATATAACAACTCGCGGGAGGAAGCACGAATGGCAGATGAGATTTCCCGCGAGCAGATGCACGCCTATCTTGATGATGCTCTGAGCGAAAGCGAGACCGCGCGAATCGAGCGGTTAATGCGCGATTCCAGCGAGTATCGCACGCTCCTCATCCAAGTGCGTGAGGAACGCGACCGGGGCGAGCATTCCCTCGGCGGCATCTGGCGCCGCGAGCGCCTTAGTTGCCCAAGCCGGACCGACTTGAATGGATTTCTACACGGGATCCTCGAAGCCAATCATCACACCTACATCGAATTTCATTTGAAGACAATTGCCTGTCCCACCTGCCTGGCCAATTTGGACGATCTTCAAGAAAAACAGGCCTGAATTGAATCCCGAAGCGGCTCGCTCGCATCAGATTGGCGGCGTGAGACGCTCATGGCCGATGGTCGCGATCGTCTCTAAACCAATAAGACGTCTCTACACCCAGCGAATTCCCCCCCTTTCCGAGGAGGTCGGCGCATGTCGGCACAAGTACAGAAAGAAGCCCCGAATTTCGCGGCCACGGCCGTGATCGATGAACAGTTCAAGAACATCAATCTGACCGATTACCGTGGCAAGTACGTTTGCCTGTTCTTCTACCCGCTCGATTTTACCTTCGTCTGTCCGACCGAGATCATCGCTTTTAGCGATAAGGTCGCGGAATTCGAGAAGCGTAACTGCCAGGTGCTGGGTGTTTCGATCGACAGCCACTTCACGCACATGGCCTGGATCAAGACGCCGCGCGTCGATGGCGGCCTGGGAGCGTTGAAGTATCCGCTCGTCGCAGACTTGACGAAGCAAATCAGCCGCGATTACGGCGTGTTGATTGAAGAAGCGGGCATCGCCCTGCGCGGCCTGTTTTTGATCGACACCAAGGGCGTCGTCCGCCATCTGCTAATTAACGACCTTCCGCTCGGCCGCAGTACCGACGAGGCGATTCGCGTGCTCGACGCGTTACAGTTCGTCGAGAAGCATGGCGAAGTTTGCCCCGCCAACTGGAAGCCGGGCTCCCTGACCATCAACACCAAGAACGCCAAGGACTACTTCCAGAAAGCAAACACGAAATAAGCGATTATTGAGCCCGCGGAACTCATGCCGTGGGCTCTTTCTTTTTGCACCATTCCTTGAATGGTTTTCAAACTCGCTTCGTCAAGCCGATGGTCATTCTCTCACTCCAACTTTGAGGTTTGTTATGATGCAATCGGGAACTGCATTACGCTTGGTTGCCTCGGCACTATTGCTTTTTGGCCTGAACCTCGCCGTTCAGGCAGAAGAGAAGAAGGCCGAACCAAAGAAAGAAGATGCCCGTAAGGGCACGGTTTCCGGCCTCGTCGTCGCCAAGGGCGACAACTGGATCGAGATCAAGGCGGATGGAGAGGAGAAAGGGCGGCGTTATGTGCCCCACTGGCGTGGTGGGAATCCCGCGAACGGCGGCGGCCTCGACAAGAAAATGCTCGCGGAAATCAAGGAGACGCCATTACAATCGCGAGTCCGGATCGAATGGATGTTCGAGGAACGCCTCCGAGTTGAAAAGATTGAAATTCTCAAGAAACCCTGATTTTGCCAGCGATTCCATTCGTGCGATGAGCACACATTCTTGATCTTCGGGACTCTTCAATGAATCGTATCCTACTCGGGATTTCCGTGGTCTTGCTTTTGACTTCGGCTTCCTCCGCGCAGATGGGGAAGGGTGGCGTGAGCAAGTTCGGCTGGTACAGCGATTACAATGCCGCACGAGCGGAGGCGAAGAAGAGTGGGAAACCAATCTTCCTCGTCTTCCGCTGCGAACCCTGAGCGGACTGCGCTCAAATAGACGAGCAGGTTGTTCGTCTCCACAAAGAAATCGCCGAGGTTGCCGACAAGTTCGTCCGGGTTCGTTTAACACGGATCGCGGGTGCGGACTTACGCCTTTTCGAATTCGATCACGACCTCACCTGGCACGTATTCCTACTGAATGCCGACGAGCACATCTATGGCCGTTACGGCGGCCGCGATGCGAGCGATCCCCATGCCCGCATCACCATGAGAGGGCTTCGCTATGCGCTGGAGCAGGCACTGGAAGCTCACCGCGTACCGCCGAAGCCGGCTGAACGTCTCAACAAGCCGTTCCGCGCCGAGGATTTTGCGGCCGCCAAGCGATTCAAAGGGGGTTGCATCCACTGCCATAATGTGAATGAGTTTCAGCGCGCCGACCTCAAGAGCGAGGGCAAATGGAGACGGGAAGACATCTGGGTCTATCCGCTTCCCGAAAACGTCGGCCTCACACTCGATGTGGATGTCGGCAACCTTGTGAAGTCGGTCCAGGCGGATTCGCCGGCAGCGAAAGTTGGCGTCAAGCCGGGCGATTACGTGAAAATGCTCAACGGCAACCCCGTCGCGTCCTTCGCCGACGCGTCGTACGGTCTCCACAAGTCTCCGATCAAGGGGGAGATTCCAATCGCTTGGCTTCATGAAGGCAAGGAACAGACCGCGAAACTAGTAGTGGGCGAAGGCTGGCGAAAAACGAATCTCACCTGGCGGCCGTCGATGCTTGACATTCTCCCGTCCTTGCCGCTCAGCGGCGACGACTTGAAGCCCGAGGAGAAAAAAGCCTTGGGCATTGCGGAAAATCGCCTGGGGTTCCGGCAGGACAAGTTCGTTCACTCGACGCTCAAAGTTGTCGGCGTGATGAAAGACGATGTCGTCATCGGCGTCGACGGCAAGGAGATGATGGGAACCATGGACGATTTCCTCGGCTACGTTCGACGAAATTACTTAGTGGGCGATCAAATCTTCCTGAATCTGATGCGTGAAGGAAAACGGCTGGATGTGATGCTGAAGTTGCGGTAATAGCCGCTAGCGGCTTCGCGATCGCCCTCACGTCAATAGACTTCACTTTAGCGGGAGAATGAACGCGAAGCCGCTAGCGGCTATCGCGCATCGCGAACGAAATCATGTCATCCAAATTGCTTAGCGGCGGCGCGACATAAGCTCTCGGTGTCGCCGCGAAACGAAACTGGGGAATCCGATGCGAGCCATCGTGCTTGGTGTTCTGCTTATCTGCACGGCGAACATTCTGAATGCCGCCGAGAAGATCGTGCTCGTTGCCGGGGGCGAGACGGCCGGTTTCAAGGAGCCGTTTGGCCTCGATTTTCTGCCCAATGGCAAAATCGTGCTCGTTGAGTACATCGGCCACAAAGTGTCGATGATCGATGTCGACGGCAAGGTTTCGACCTATGCCGGCACTGGCCAAAAAGGGTTCGAGAACGGTCCCGCTGACAAGGCCCAGTTCAACGGGCCGCACAATCTCGTTGTGGCGAAAGATGGCACGGTCTATGTGGCCGACACGTTGAATCACCTGGTCCGCAAGATCGATCCGAAAACGAAAATGGTGACGACGTTCGCCGGGAACGGGAAAAAGGGATTCGCCGGCGACGGCGGTGCCGCGAAAGATGCCGAGTTCAACGCGGTTTTCCACATCGCTCTCGATCGAGAGCAAAAAAACATGTACGTCGTCGATATGGGCAACAAGCGAGTCCGCAAAATTGATCTGGCGACGGGGATCGTGCAAACGGTCGCGGGCAATGGCAAACCCGGTATCCCAACCGAAGGGGCCAAGGCAACCGAGACGCCCCTGTCCAACCCGCGTTCGTGCGATGTCGATAGCAAAGGACGTCTCTACATTCTGTAACGGGAAGGCCATGCCTTGCGAGTCGTCGAGGATGGCAAGATTCGCACCGTGGTTGGTTCCGGCAGCGCGGGGAGTACCGGCGACGGCGGCCCGGGCACCAAAGCCAAGCTCAACGGCCCGAAGCTGATCTGGGTCGACAAGAACGACGACGTGCTGATCGCCGACGCTGAGAATAGCTTGATCCGCAAGTACATCGCCAAGGATGGAACCATCGTTCGCCTCGCGGGCACCGGAAAGAAGGGCGAGAATGGCGTTGGCAAACCGCCGCTGGAAACCGAAATCGCCCGTCCTCACGGCGTGGCCGAGGGGCCGGATGGGACGATTTGGATCGTCGATAGCTATAATCACCGACTCTTGAAGATCGCGAAGTAACACCTACCCGGAGAGCTTGTCATGCGCGTCTGCCGAATCGGCCCCGAGTGTTCGCCTCGCTCCGCGTTTTACGACGACAAGCGGATCGTGCCGGTGGCCGATGCCGCCGCCGCGTTCGAGAAGGAAACGGGCGAAAGATCTTCCTGCTCGCAGGCAACTATGCCGAGCACATCAAGGAAGGCGGCGGTGTCGCGGCGGAACGTGCCGACACTTTCCCCTATGTCTTCATGAAACCGCCGACCACGACGCTGAACCATCCCTACAAGCCCGTCGTCATCCCCAAGATTTCGCCGGACACGACCGACTGGGAACTGGAATTAGCAGTGGTCATCGGCCGAAAGTGCAAGGGCGTTTCCGAGGCCGAGGCGCTCCAGTACGTGGCCGGCTACACGATCATCAACGATATTTCAAATCGCAAGTACCGCCCGAACCCCGGCCGTAAAAAACGAGAGAAAGACACGTTCTTCGACTGGCTGCACGGCAAATGGCACGATACGTTCTGCCCATGTGGTCCGTGCGTTGTTTCGTCGGAAACGATCCCCGATCCCCAGAATCTGCCGATGAAACTGACGGTCAACGGCAAGACGTGGCAGGACGGCAACACCTCGCAAATGATCTTTCCCGTGGCGGCGCTCGTCGCGTTCATCAGCGCGATGGTGACACTCGAACCCGGCGACCTGATTTCAACGGGCACGCCCTCCGGCGTCGGCAACACGACCGGAACATACCTGAAGCCGGGCGATGTGATGAACGGCAGTATCGGCGGGATTGGGACGCTGGTGACGACGATGGTGGGGGAATAGAGCGGCCTTTTCTCAGCATTGAGTTCCATTAAGGTCGCGAAACGCGACCTTAATGGAACCTATTTCAGTTCCGATTATTCCGATTGTATCGATTGCAGGATACCTCTCGCCGGACGATTGCCGCGCGTCTCGAATCAACCATCACTCTCTTCAACCACGGATCCGATTCTCCGATTACGCCCTATTTGTAGCCGGATCGATCCATGGAAAAGAAATATCTCGATCTGCAAAGCTTGCGAGCAATCGCGTGCTTTCTAGTTGTGCTGCTGCATATCCATTGTTGCGAGTCGGCATCACCTTCAGGCCGCGGTCTGCTACGATTTACGGAGCACTTCGCGTTCGCGGGTGTTGATCTTTTTTTCGCATTGTCTGGATTTATCATCACCTTTGCCCATTATGATAAACTTGGAAAATCGGCGGAACTCAAAAGCTATCTCGTCAAGCGAATTTGGCGCATCTATCCGCTGTATTGGACTTGTTTCTTCTTGTTTATGTTCTTGGCTCACGTCGTATTTGCGGCGAAAATATATCCCGGATTCACCAGAATCAATTTTTATTTTGCATTGCTCCTTCCACGCGACCGCTGGAATAACCTAATTCTGCAGGCGTGGACTCTCGAGTATGAGATGACGTTTTACCTTGCATTCGCGGTCTTTTTCCTTGTTCCCCGTCGATACTTCCTTCCAATTTTGTTTGCCTGGTTTTCAGTGGTGGCTTGTTGTTCGATTTTTTTCTTCCCGACGATGATGAGGAACGCCTTAACGTTAGTCGTTCGACCCCTGTCGCTCGAATTTTTGTTCGGTTCGTTTGCGGCCGTCGCCCTGCGAAAAGGGTGGAACTGGCGGCCACAGGCAGTTCTCGTGCTCGGAGTTGCCTGGTTTATCACCGCCGCAGCGATCGGGGTCGCCGGGATGACGACTGCAAACGTAGACAATCGGCCGCGTGTTCTACTCTTTGGTATTCCTTCCGCACTGATTCTGTATGGATTGACCTCATGCGATTTGACTGGGTCATCCCTGCTTCCGAGATGGCTACAACCAATCGGGAATGCCTCCTATTCTATTTACCTCACGCACATAGCGGTGCTCACGGGTTTTATTCAATTCGGCATTCTCTTCGGAACGTCGACACTGCAACGAGACGTGTTCCTGATCTTCGTTCAGTTTGCGACATGCATCGCGGTAGGTTACCTTTTTTATCGATTGATTGAGAAGCCGCTTCTGAATCTTCGAGCGAAGCCGGCGAAGATTGTCGCGGTGCCTCCGCGGCAGTCCACGGAGATGATCGAGCGTAAAGCGGCGTGAACCGCATCAGACCTTAAATATCTCCCGCACATTATCCCGCAATAGTCGTTTGCCCAGCGCCACCGCGCCCGTCTCCGTCAATCGTTTCGTCTCAACGAACTCTTCCGCCAGCACGGTCGCCAGCACTCGGCGGTACATGCCGAATTTGGGGAGTACGAATTCGAGCTTGTACGCGTCACTGTAGTAGCCGACGAGTTTGGTCTTCGGCACCGCTTGCAACCTGGCGCGAAGATCGGGCGTGATGTAGGCCGGGACGTTGCTATACCACCAGTGGCCGTTGGGCACGACGTTCGGGAAGATCCAGGAGTAGCTGACCAGTTCCTGATTCTGAACCGATGTCAGCATAGAAATCGGAAACGTCACTTCCGGGAAGGCGTTGAACAATTCCTGGTACTGAATCAACGACGTTCGTTGATCGAAGAGGTCCTGGCCCTGGTAGACGCCATTGCGGTAGACTTTTCGGTTCACGCCAATCATCAAATCGAACGGGAGCTTGAACTCGCGACAATACTCGGCCAGCATCCAGAAGATTGAGCTTCCATCTTTTGTCGGAGCGAAGTCGGGTGGCAACGAAATGGCGCACGCCTTCGCTCCTTTGGCGGTGAACTTCTCGAAGAGCACACGGATCGCCTTCTTGAGCGTCGGCAAATCGCCGGCGTCGATTCCCGTCGCCTTGGCCAGGCGTTGTTTCACCTCAGGTTCTTTGAAGCGGAAAACTAGGGAATCGGTACGCAGGCAGGGGATATACCGTTTCGTGTCAAAGCCTTCGAGCGGGTCGTCGAACTCGTTGGTGAGGAAGATCGCCTCGAGGTTCGTCTTCTGGAAGACCTGCTTCTCCCAATCGGGTTGGCTGAAGACCTTCTCGGCCTTATCGAATAGCGGGTCGGCATCCGCGGCCGTGATCTTGTCGCCGGTGAAGCCGAGGAACGACTTGGCGATATCGAGGAACCACGCGTACTGGGCCGTGTTGTCGTAACGGTCCATGTGCTGGACGATGGCCCGGACACGCTCGCGCGGCGAGACGTCCTTGCCCAAAGGGGCCTGACTCATGCCGGCCGAGTGCGCTAGTTCCGTGTAGTAATGGTAACCCAGGATGTCGTCGAGGCTCCGCGAAACGGGGCTAAGCGGCTCGATGTGGGAATGTGGGTCGATCAGCGGAATGGCGGAAAGTGCCGAGGTCAGGTCGTCGATCAGTTTGCTCATGGGATCACGTGCCGTTTGTAGGAAAGGTTTCTTCGAGCATGTCTTACATTCCGGCTGCAAGAATTACAAACCCTCGAACGCGCGAGGAAAGTGATTTTCTCGGACGCGAACGATTTTTCGCTGGAATTCATGCGTATTCTGAAACCTCGGCCATCAAAAAATTCAATTGGCATGCCAGGTGCATTACTTCTTTTCGTTCGCGACAACGGTTCCCCCAACCGGGTCGAGAATGAGTGACAACCGCGGCCGTTCGCTTCCTTCCCCCAAGGAAACGGGCTTCCTCCCGCCGCGATCGTCACCCGGTTCCGAGCCGATCCGACTTCCCCCAGTCGCTGGCTCAACATGAACCTCCTGTTCGCACGACATTTCCAAATACCCCGTCTCCCCCGCACTCCAGAATTCCCCCTTCCACCCCTCCCCCGAGGGGTGGTCTTTTTTTGCGCGGTGGACAAAGATCGTCTCGTTCGCATGCCACATGTGGCTACAATTCCCTTGCGGATTCTTCCGAGTCCGAAGCGCCAGCAAGGACGTATTCTCCCTTGCTGGCGCTTCGGACTCGGAGCAATCAACGGCACTTTTGCCGATCGAACATGCATCGCTCCAAAATCCATAATGCACATCGCACTCCTCTCCGGCGGCGACGGTTGGCACGTCCGCGACTTGCAGCGGGCGGGGGCCGAGCTGGGGCATGATACTGAAGTCGTCGATTTTCGTGGGATCTCGGCACAGGTCGGTTGCTCCTCACCGCCATCGGCGTTCGATGCCGTCCTGGTGCGAACAATGCCGCCGGGATCGCTGGAGCAAGTTGTGTTTCGGATGGACTTGTTGCACGCCTGGCAAGCCCAGGGCGTTCGCGTCCTCAATCCGCCACGAGCCCTGGAGACGTGCGTGGACAAGTATCTGGCACTCGTGCGTTTGAGTGCCGCAGGGATGCTTGTTCCGCCGACGATCGTTTGTCAAAATGCGGATGAAGGACTGGCCGCGTTCGAAAAGCTCGGCCGCGATGTCGTCATCAAACCGCTCTTTGGCTCCGAAGGCCGGGGCATGGTTCGCGTGTCCGATGGCGAATTGGCCTGGCGTACGATGAGAGCGATCGAACGAACCCAGGCGATTCTCTACGTGCAGAGGTTTATTCGGCATCCCGGTTGGGATCTCCGCGTGTTTGTTTCGCGCGGCCGAGTCCTGGCGTCGATGCGGCGAATCGCAAATGGCGATTGGCGGACGAACGTCGCGCAGGGGGCGACCGCCGAGCCTTGGCCGTTGACCTCCGAACTGGAGTCACTCGCCCTCCTCGCTTCCGAGGCCGTGGGCACCATCGTTGCCGGCATCGATTTGCTGCGCGGTCCCGATGGCGAGTGGTATGTCATCGAAGTCAACGCCGTCCCGGGTTGGAAGGCCCTCGCCCCCGTGACGGGCATCGACGTCGCGGCCGAGATGATTCGCACGGTGACCACCCTATGAACGATCTGGCCGCCGATGTGCGAACCGCTTGCGTCTGGGAGGTCTCCGCGCGCAAGGCTGGGAACGTGCATCCCGAAGCGAGCTTTGACGACTTAACTCATGATGATTTTATCCGTAGTGCCGACGCGATTGCTCCCGTCCTGGCGAAGCATCGCCCCGATTCGCTCGGAATCACAATTCTCGAAGCGATCCGTGCCACGCGTTCCGTCGTCCGGACCAATACGAATCTCGGCATCGTGCTTCTGTTGGTCCCGCTTTCGAAATGCACGTCGTCTAATTGGCGGGAGAACATTCAGAGGGTGTTGAATGCTTCGACCATCGAAGATGCGAAACACGTTTACGAGGCGATCCGGTTGGCGGTCCCTGGGGGACTCGGCAAGGTCGAGAATCAGGACGTGCGCGAGGCACCGACGCAAACGCTCCGCGACGTCATGGCACTTGCCGCCGATCGGGATCTGATTGCCTGCCAATATTCCAACGGTTTTAGCGAAGTACTCGATGAAGCGTATTCGGCACTCTTGCAAGGTTGGGAGCGGTTCCAGTGTGTCGAGGCGGCAATCCAGCACGCCCAGGTACATTTGCTGGCCCGTTTCCCCGATTCGCTGATCGTTCGCAAACGCGGCATGGCGGAAGCGGAGGAGGTTATCAGGCGGGCGAAGGAAATCGATCTCAGCGCCGCGGAAGGCCGGCAACGTTATGCCGAACTCGATCGCTGGCTGCGCGGTGTGGGACACGCCCGGAACCCCGGCACGACGGCCGACCTGATCACCGCTTGCCTGTTCGTGGCCCTGCGGGAACATAGGATGGACCTATCGATGCCGTTTCAAACCCCGCCAAACGATAGCCGAATTCCGACATGAGCGAGCGTTACACAGTCCGCGTGGCGAAGGATTACCTGGTTTTCTGTTCCGGGCACTTCATCTCGTACGAAGGCCATCGTTGCGAACGCCTGCACGGCCACAACTATCGCTGTGCTGTCGAGATCGAAGGCCCGCTCGACGAGAATTATTACGTCTTCGACTTCATCGCTCTCAAGAACACGACGCGGAAAATCACGGATGAACTCGATCACTATATGCTTTTGCCGACCAAGAACCGGTTGATTCTTGTCGAGGAAAAGGGCCTCGAGGTCCACGTCCGTTACAAGGATCGCCAGTGGATCTTCCCACGCGGCGATTGCGTTTTGTTGCCGATCGAGAACACGACGGCCGAACTTTTGGCTCGTTACATCTCTCAGAGGCTATTGGCAGTGATCCAGCAGCAGCATCGCTACACGCCCGAGGTCCTCCGCGTGGAAGTGGAAGAAGGCCCGGGTCAAATGGCCATCTTCGAACAACGGCGGGAGACATGATCGATGGCAAATCCCCTCGCCTTGAAATTCGGGTTCTCGGCATTGCGCTTCGTCTGGGCCCTCTGGATGGCGCCTTACCGGGTCGCCATCGTCTCGGGTATCGGTTTGTTGCTCATCGCGATTAGTCAAGTGTGGCGATGGTTCAACATCCCGAGCCGGCATTTCTTTGGCGTGGACATTGATGCCGATCTCTTTTTTGGCAGCGGAATTCTCGTTTTCGCCATGCTGGTGGCGATCGTCGTGCCTGCCATCATCTTGATTCTCATCGGCTTCGTCTGGAAACAGATTCTCGTCCGGACTGACGACAAGGTTTCCGTCATCCGCAAAATTCTCAATGATTCCCTGAAACAACCGTATGGACTCGCCTATCTCGCGATGAATTATCGCGGCGTCATCCTTGAGGCGTACGACGTCACCATCATCCGACTGCAACTTTCCAAGGAAGGAATCGATATTGCCGAGCGGGACATGCTGAGCGAATTGCGTCGGCTTGGCGGCCAGGTCTTGCACGAAGTGGAGGTTCTGAATTTCCGCTTTCGACAACTGAAACTTGGCAACATGCACCGCGTCATCTATGACCCCAAGCACGGCGGGGGCCTTCTCTACTATCACGTTCACGCCAATCAGTACCTGCTCGGGTGCGCGATCGAAATCGAACCGCTCGAATCCAAAAATGGCGGCCTGCCGCCCGCGAATCTGGGGATGGAACAAATCACCAAAGATATTCGGACCGCGCAAGGGTTGCCGCCGAGGAAGCCGCGAGCATCGGCGGCCGCGGGCGAGGCGAATGCTCCATCCCATTTCCCGACCTAGCCGCGACAAACCCTTCTGTTATTTTGTGTATCTCCGCACTTCACTCCGCTAAGCTATCTCCACCCACCTTCGCTCTCCCATTTTTCAACAAGAGGATCCCATGAAACGCCTTCTGTTCCAACTGGCCGCGTTCGGGCTTTGCCTGAGTGGCGCGGCGTCGACCACTCGTGCGGACGTCAAGCTGCCGCCCGTGCTGGGCAGCCACATGGTTCTGCAACGGGAGATGCTGGTGCCAATCTGGGGCACGGCCGCTCCTGGCGAGAAGATCACCGTCAAGTTTCGCGATCAAACCAAGACCACCGAGGCCGAAAAAGACGGTAAGTGGTCGTTGAAACTCGACGTTCTCAAGGCTGGCGGACCGGACAAGCTGACTGTCGAAGGGAAGAACAAGATCGAACTCGACGACGTTCTCGTGGGTGAAGTGTGGGTGGGCTCCGGGCAGTCGAACATGGCGGGGAACGTCGGCAGTTACGCCAAGGCAGATCCTGTGTTGGCGAAGTATTTGGAAGGGGCTCCTTATCCGAAGATTCGCCAGGCCTCGGCCAGGGGCGGTTGGAAGGAAGGAACCCCGGCCGACGTGAAGAACTTCTCGGCGCTGCTCTTCTCGTTCGGCCTGCGTTTGCAGCAGGAACTCGACGTGCCGATCGGTCTATTGCACGGTTCCGCTGGCGGCACGCCGTCCGGTTACTGGCTGAGCGAGGAAGCCTACAAGGCTGACAAACCGTGCCAGGATCTGGTGGTCAAGCTCGCCCCGACCTACGATCTTGCCGCCGAAAAGGTGAAACTCGAAGCCGCCCTGGCGAAGTGGGAGAAAGACGTCGAGATCGCCAAGACTGCCAAAAAGAACCCGCCGGCGAAACCGGTCATCACACCGCCGCCGGGCCAAAGCAAGGGCAAGATCGGCAATCTTTACGAGGCGCACATCCGCGGCTTCATTCCGTTCGCCATTCGCGGCGTGCTCTGGGATCAAGGCGAAAGCGGCACCGCCATCGAGGGCGTCGATCAATACACATTGATGGGCGCACTTATCCGCGGCTGGCGCACGGAATGGAACCAGGGGGATTTCGCGTTCATTTACATCCAGAAGCCGAGCGGCAATGGTTGTGCCTATGAAGAAACCGACACAACCAGGCAAGCGAGTAAGTTCGCACCGCTTCCCACCGGCGTTCCAGGCATGGGAAATGGTTTGTATCGCGAAAACCATATTCGCATTCGCAACTATCCGAATACCGCGATGGCCGAATCGAGCGACCTTGGCAATGGCGTTCATCCCACCAATAAGTCGGGGTATGGCGATCGGGCCAGCCGGGTGGCGATGGGATTGGTCTATGGCAAGAAGATCGAGTATTCCGGCCCAGTCTACGCGTCAAACACGGTTGAAGGCGACAAGTTGCGAGCCAAGTTCACACACACCGGCCAAGGCCTGACCTTCAAGCATGGCGAGAAGCTGCAAGGCTTCATGATCGCCGGTGAAGATAAGAAGTTCCGCTGGGCCAACGCGACGATTGATGGCGACACCGTGGTGGTCTCGCATCCGGAAGTGAAGAAGCCGTTGGCCGTTCGCTATGCCTGGGACAACAACATCCCCTGGGCCAACCTGTTCAATAAGGATGGACTACCGGCACAGACTTTCCGCACGGACGATTGGTGAGATTAGATTTGTCAGCAGCTTGCGGCTTAGCGCTTTCTCGCGAAAGCAAGCGCTAAGCCGCAAGCGGCTATTTCGCGACCGCCATCTCTTCGCGCCCCATCCGTTTCAACCAGCGATAATGCGATTTGATTCCCGACCAGAAGGATGTATGGCACGCGTAGCGCACGCCGTACTCCTTGCACGTTTGCTCGACGATCTTCGAGAGAGCAGGGTAGTGGATGTGGCAGATGCGGGGAAAAAGATGGTGTTCGATCTGGAAGTTCAATCCGCCGAGCAGCCAGCAGAGGGTGAAGCTATTCCGGCCGAAATCGACCGTGGTTTCGACTTGGTGAACAGCCCAAGCATTTTCCATCCGGAGCGTGCCGTCTTCTGGAAGCGGGAATTCGGCCTCTTCAACGCAGTGTGCTAGTTGGAACACGACGCTCAAGGTCACGCCGATCGTGCAGGTGACGAGCATGTAGAAAGCCAGCACGATGTACCAAGGATGGAAGAACATTGGGATGACGAAGGCCAGCGTGTACGACGGTACCTTGCCAGCGAAGAACCAGAACAGTTCCCAGCCGCGGGGTCGGGGAACGTGATGGGGTCCGACTGTTTGTCGATAGAAGTCCTCATAGTCGCCCATCAGATGCCAGCGGCTGCTGCTGATGCCGTAGAGCGGCCAGAGATAAAGGTGCTGCCATCGTTGGAAGCGATACTTCTTGGCGTGGGGCGAGAATCGTGCGAAACGGCCAAGATCGATATCCGAATCGTACCCTTGCACATTTGTAAACGTGTGATGAAAGATGGCATGCTTCCAGTGCCAGAGATACGACGAGGCACCGATCAAATCGAGCGTATAGGCTGCGAGGCGATTGACCCAGCGTTTCTTCGAGTAGGCATCGTGGCCGCCATCGTGCTGGATGCAAAAGCCGATCGCCGCCATGGCGACACCGAGGGACATGGCTAGTGGAATCGCCTGCAAAGCACCCTGGGCGTAAAAGACAAGTGCGATGTAAGAGCCGGCGTACCATGTCAAGATGATGGCCGTCTTCAGGTACATCTGCCAGCAATCGTTGGGGCTCTTTCCGGTCGTTGCGAAGTAACCATCGACGCGGAGTTTGAGCTCCGTCATGAAGCCGGCCGTGTCCTTGGCGAACTTCAAGCGGGTGCCCGTTTTCTCATCAGCGGATGGAAATGTCTCCGGAACCGGGGGATCGGCAACCTCGCTTCGAGATTCCGTAAGAAGCGGGAGAGTGGGAGGGAATACGCCAGCCGGCCTCATAGAAACGGCTCCGCCTTTAGGGATGACTTGACGCTATTATATGATCCTGGGGCGAGTGAGGGTGAATTTCCGAGCCGAACATCGCGAACTGATGTCACGGTGGGTGCTCGTTTAGCGAGGGTGCCTTGAACGAATTGAAGAAGCATACCGAATTTTTACAGACGATGCCTCACGAATCGCTCGCGGAAACGTTAATTTATTGCCGACGCGGGAAGAGTGTCGTGTACCGATTGCCTATCTTGCCCAACCGTTTCAACGAGTCCGTGATTTTGAGGACCATATCGATCATGCGAACCACCATCCGATTAGCGATGTTGTTATCCGTTTTGTTTCTGGGAGACGCAGAAGTACGGGCCGCGGGGCGCTCGCCACAGGCCGTGGCCGCGGATATCGATGCCGCCATCGAGAAGCTACTGACGGAAAATAAGATCCCCTTTTCAGCCCGCACCGACGATGCCGAGTTCCTTCGTCGGGTCTCGCTCGATGTCACCGGGCGCATCCCGACGCTTGAACGCACCAACGCCTTCCTGAGCGAGACGGCTCCCGATAAACGTTCCCGGTTAATTGATGAACTTCTCTCGGACCACGAATACGGCGAACACTTCGCCGTCATCTGGTACCACCGCATCGTCAAGCCGGATGACGACAACCGCTTCACCATTCGCGGCAACACTTTCCAGGATTGGCTCGAAGCCAGCTTTAACAAAAACAACGGCTGGAACAAGATTGCCAGCGACATCCTGCTCGCCACCGGACCACGCGACAAACATCCGGAAACGTCCTTTTTTCTGGCCCACGTCGATGGTGCCAAGGGTGGCTACGAGCCGGCCCCGAACAAGATCACTTCGGCCGCGTCGAAGCTCTTTCTTGGCGTGAAGCTGGAGTGCTGCGAATGCCACAACCACCCGTTCAACGCGATGAAGCAGACTGACTACTGGGGCGTCGCCGCTTTTTTCAGCGACGTCCACAGCAACAACGCCCGCAAGAAAGACCTGAAGGACGGTGCCGTCCCGGGAATTACCGACGGAATCGTCGCTAAGAAAAAAGATCCGTCTCCACATCCGTTCGGCTCGATCGAGATTCCCGATTCGAAGGGGAAGACGGTCAAAGCGAAGTACCTCGGCGGCGCGGAAGCGTCGCTAGCAAATCGCCCGCTGTTGCGGAAATTGTTCGTGACCTGGCTGACGTCGCCGCAGAACAAGTACTTTGCCTCCGCGGCGGTCAACAAGATGTGGGCCAATTTCTTCGGCCGGGGCATCGTCAATCCGGTCGACGATATGATCGACACGGACCGAGCCACTCACCCCGAAGTGCTGAAACTCCTCGCCAAGGAGTTCTCCGAATCCAATTACGATCTCAAATATCTCATTCGCTGCATCTGCAACAGTCAGACCTACCAGCGAACCAGTTCCGTTCTGCCGGCGAACAAGGACGACGACAAACTCTACAGCCACATGCCCGTCAAGGTGATGAGTGCCGACATGCTCTACGATTCGCTCCAGATCGTTCTCGGCCACGGCGTTTCCTCGGTGGTCAAAGGCGAAGGCAAGAAAAAGGGCGGCAATGGCGGTCCTCGCGACGAATTCCGCAAGTTCTTCCACGCCGAGGCAGATGACGACGTAGGCGTGGTCGATGACTACACGCACGGTGTACCGCAGGTGCTTCGGCTGATGAATTCCCAGCAGATCAGCAACACGACGGCGACAGTCGCGAAACTCATGAAGGCGGGCGAGCCGGCCAAGATCATCGAATCGATGTACCTCACAGCGTTATCCCGCAACCCGACGCCGGAGGAAGTGAAGAAGATGACCGACTACGCCGCCGCCGACAAATTCTCGGCTAAAGCGTACGGCGACCTGCTCTGGGTCCTTTTGAATACCGGTGAGTTTCTTTTCAACCATTGATTCTTTGTTCGTAGTGACCCGCTTCAGCGGGTCGGGTTAACAAGACCCGCTAAAGCGGGTCACTACGAACAGTCGCTATCCATACACGCATTCCCGCAAGGAGTTTTCGATGTCCCTGAATTCCCTCAACAATCGGCTCTCCCGCCGCGACTTGTTCCGCTTGGCAGCAGTGGGCGGAATGACCGCACCGGCTTCCGGTTGGCTCGATACCCTGGCGGCCCACGCGGCCGATCAAGCCCCAAGTGCCAAGAAAAAGCACAAGAGCTGTATTCTACTTTTCATGAGCGGCGGCCCGTCGCATCTCGATACCTTCGACCCCAAGCCGCTGAACAAGTCGAGCGTCTTCAAGCCGATCGCCACCAGCGTCTCGGGCGTTCAGGTAGCCAGTACACTGCCGAAGACCGCCCAGATGATGAAAGAAATGGCCCTCCTGCACGGCATGTCCACGAGCGAAGGGAGCCACGGCCGGGCACGCTATTACATGCACACGGGCTACCGCGAAGGGGTGGGCGGTGTCGTGCATCCGAGCCTCGGGGCCATCGCCTCGCATTTCCTCGGCCGCACCGACGACGATTTGCCGAACTTCTTCACCATCGGCGGGCAATCGTTCGGTTCCGGTTACGCCGGTCCGTTTCACGCACCGGTTGAAATCGCCAGTGCGGCCACGGGAATCGAGAATCTCAAGCCGACCGACAGTCTTCCGGCCCTCGACAAACGGGCCGCTTTGCTGCTCGATCTCGAAAAAGGCTTCGTCGATCGCGTGCAGACAACCGGCGCCGAGGCACACAAGGCGACCTACGAGCGCACCGTGAAACTAATGCACTCCGAAAAAGCGAAAGCGTTCGACATCACCCAGGAATCCGCAGCAACTCGCGACGCCTACGGACGCACTCGCTTCGGTGAAGGCTGCTTGCTCGCACGCCGGTTGGTCGAGAATGGCGTCTCCTTTGTCGAGGTCGTTTTGAATGGCTGGGATACCCATCGCGACGCCGAAAACCGCCTGAAAGCACTGACGGGCGAACTCGATCCCGCCTACGCGGCCTTGATCGACGATCTGAAACAACGCGGCATGCTGAACGACACGCTCGTCGTGTGGATGGGCGACTTCGGCCGCACGCCGCACGTTGGCAAGCAAGGCGGCCGTGACCATTATCCGCGTGCGTGGACCAGCGTCCTCGCCGGCGGCGGCATCAAAGCCGGCCAGGCGGTCGGCCGTACCGATAAAGAGGGCGGCACCGTCGAGGACGGCAAAGTCACCACGGTCGATTTCATGGCGACCATCTGCAAGACGCTCGGCATCAACCACGAAAAGAACCTCTTCGCCGGCAACCGGCCGATGCGGGTGGTTGACAAGAATGAGAAGATCGTGAAGGAGTTGTTTTGATCGGTAGCCGCTTGCGGCTTAGCGCTCACCGAGAGAGCGCTAAGCCGCAAGCGGCTCATTCGGGCACTTTCACCTGCTTGTAGAACTTATTCGACAGCAAATTCTCGAAGGCCAAAAACAGCAGCAGCAGGATCATCAGGAATGGAAACAGGTCGATCGGGGCGGAGAACTTGCCGCCGATGAAGTCGCGAAGTTTGAGTTCCTTGTCGGCAGCGACGACGCTATCCTTGCCGAGCAATTCTTCGATCTTCTCGATCGGCTCCCGGCCCAAGTTGCTCTCTTTGTCCGATGGATACAGGCTGAAGCCGTCACGCCACGGTTTCAGTT
>JAIOQJ010000579.1 GCA_021413475.1 Planctomycetota bacterium
CGGCTTGCCCGTCATGGCGATGCCGGCGAAACGCTGTTCGGACTCGATTTCCAGCTTGTTAATCTTGTCCGCGAGCTTCGCCTTGGTCCCTTGCAGATCGACAATGGCCACGTTCGCGTCGGCGATGACCTTTTCGAGATCTTGCACGCGGGTGCGGAGTTTGACCGCGTCGGCCGCCTTGGTCTTCAGATCATCGACTTTGATATCCGACGCCCGAAGCTTCGCTTCGATGGCCGCCAGACGATCGGTCAAGTCGGCCGCTTGCTTCATCGTATCGACGCGGACTTTTTCTTTCTCACGTAGTAGTCGTTCCAGCGATTCCTCGGTCTTGCGGGCTTCGGTGACTTTGCGAGTCAACTCGGCGACTTCATCCTTGCGGCGGGCAAGTTGATCGTCGGTCACGGCCGATTTCTCGCGGGTCATGGCCAGCAATTTCGCGTTGTCTTCCAGCTTTTGCTTGTTGAGCGCGAGATCGGCACTGAGCGTCTTGATGGCATTCTCCGCCGTGGCCAGGATTTTCCCCTTGGCAACTCGTTCATCGCGGACCAGGGCGAGGTTCTTGGCTAGTTCATCGCGTTCCTGCTGAACCAATGCCAGTTGGCGATTGCGGTCGCTGAGATCCTCCGACAACGCGAAGTTCGTCTCCTGGCAATCCGTCAAAGTCAATTTGGTATCGACGAGTTCGGACGATGCCTGCTCCGACTCCTCGGCAATCAGGCTGGTCTCCCGCATCTTCAGCAACAAGAGAAGGATCACGCAGCCGAGGGCGCAGCAGAAGACATCGAGCATCCACATGCTAACAAGCGTCGGCGGTTTATGGCGTATTCTCATGCTGCAAGGCTCTCCGAATCAAAACCAAATCATCACCACGGATTTCACGGATAACACGGATGAAACCAGGAGACAATTGATCATCTTCTTATCCGTGGTATCCGTGTCACTTAACCTGTAAATCTTCGCTGAGTGCGCAAATTAAACAAGAAGTGAGCCACAGAGGACCAGAGATCACCGAGAAAAAATCCGAAAAGTTCCTGCTTGCTCCGTGTCCTCTGTGTCCTCTGTGGCTCATTTCTTGTTTTGATTGCGGCTTGGCCGCCTCAAGAAATCCGTGGTTGGGCTTTCTGGATGCGGCTCAGCGTCGCCGAGCTTTTCGTGGTTACGACTTTGTTAGGGCAATTGCGACAGAATGCTCGGGTGGCGTTGTTTGCTCTCCGGAAGACTCAACGTCACCGGGATGGCGTGATCGAGATGCGCATTCGGCAATTCGCCCGCGAGCCAGCGATCGCCGAGGCTGGCGACCGCGGTAGCAATCGCTTCGGGACGCAGCACGGCTACGGATGTGCGTTCGGTCATATTCAGATGCACGGCCTTCGCCATTCCAGGCAAACGGCCGGCCTCGTGGGTCAACCAGGCGACACGCGGCGGCTCTGAGTCGGAACTCGATTCCAACAATTCGCGAATGCTATCCACACTTGAACGAATCAACGGCGAACAGCATGCTTCGTAATCTTCGGGTTGCAGATGCAGATCCTGATACCAGTGAGCGGCCCGAATCGAAAGGGCGACGTGCCGGCCGGCGCGAATCTGGTCGAGACTTTCGTCAATCTGCTCGAAGAGTGACTGCTCCGCGTCGCCCGAATCCCGCGGATCGCGGCGGCATACTTGAACGCAGCGGTCGGCGAACATGTCGAGCATCCGATCGGACCACTGCTTGATGCTCAGCTTCGGCCGGGTAGTGGTACCGATCAGCTTCGCTTCTTTCGCTTCGATCCGAAACAGGCTGGCCGAGAGTGCGAAGTCGTCGGCATCGATGACCAGCACGGTGAACGGCAGCGTTCGCGTCCCCGGTCGATGCAACGGTACCACGCCATCCGGCCGCGACGAAGTATCGGTCGGCCAGGCGTGCAGAGCGGCGGCGCGCTCCGCCACCAGGGCGAGGATACCGCTAGTGGTCCCCTTTAACGGAAACCGATATTTGATGGCCAAGGCCGTTAGTTTCGCGACCTGCGTGGGAGTGAGATAGTCGGGCAGGCCCAGAAAAATGTCTTGGAAGCCAGCACAGGCGACACGGAGCCGCTCGAAGACGAGGGCCAACGCCCCGGCAGCATCAAGGCGATGCTGGCCGCCCTTCCATTCAAATGGTTGGCCAAGATAAGGAAGATATCCCTGACATGCCAGATGCGGCATCTCGCGGAGAAGTGCAACCCCGGCACGCCCAACGGTTGGCGTGCGATGCTCCAGGCTGATCGTCAACGGCAGATCGGCATGCTCGTCTTCGAGCGGCAACACCCGATTTCGGCTGGCTTGCCCCATGACGGCGAGGGCGCGGCGAGCGGTCATATCGATGCCCAAGCCGCCACGCTCCGGATGCGCCGTCTTCGGGGTTTCGCGATTTCTGCTCAGCCAGCCCATAAGCGGCTCCCAGTATACTTGGCTTCAGTACCAGTCCCAAAAGCAGGTGCTTAAAAACGCTCCTGACTGACGATCGAGCCGAATCAACTTCTCATCACGAAACAGCAACTCGACTCCATGCTCCAATTCCCAAGCTGGATCGCCTTTGACGAAGACAAATCGGCTCCCACTCAAGCCTTGCAAGGGGATTAGCACCGTCGTCCATTGGACGAACTTCCACACCTGCTCTGGGCTAATTATCTCTGGCCCCTCACCGACCGCATCGAAAACCTCAAGGTAATCAGCGAACAGCTTCGCTTTCAGGCCCGCTCGCTCACTCGAAGGAATCTCCAAAAACCGATTGAGCGCTTGCAACTGGTTTGGTTCGATTTCTTGCTCGCCCGTATGAATCAGAACAGGCACTTCCGAATCAAACAGCGGACAAACTGGTGATCGGTCGGGTTGAAAGAACGACCCATCGGTTCGGATCCACTTCACCGTCGCTCCCATTATACATTCATCGCCTCGGCCACTTCCGGTTGCGGATCGTAAAGCCTGAGGAGCAGGTGTTCCTGGCAATATTGCTGACAGTCGATGATCAGCATCTCCTCGGCCTTTTGGACGAGGTGGAGGAAGTACATGAGCACGACGCTCAGGGCCAACGCGACGAAAGTGCAGTCAAAGGCGATGCCCAGCTGATCGGTCACCGATTCCATCAATTTCCGATTGGCTTCCCGGTCGGCGGGGTTCACATTGCGGAAATTGCTCAGGCCGCCCGCCAGGCCGCGCACCGTGCCCAAAAAGCCGATCGCGGGGATGGCCCAGGTCAGGTACGAGATCATCCCCATGCTGGTGACTAGCCGGCCTTGTTCGACTTCGGCCTGATTGCGGACGACCTCGCCGACGTCCGGGGCCTTGCGGCTGATGGCGAACTTGGTCAACGCCATCTGGATCATCTTACCCAGAATGAAGGGTCGCTGTCCCGTCGCGGAATCGAGTTTTCGGGAGAGCGGTCGGGCGTCTTCCGGCAGGATGCGCGACCCTTGTTCGGTGGGTAGCAAATGTAGGTCAAACGCCTGACGTTGTCGTAAAACTTCGCGATAACGGTTCAGGAGCATCAGCCCCGCCCAGACGAAGCAAAGATAGCACCCGATTTGCTCCGGGCCGAGAAGTAATTTGGCGACCCGTGCCGGGGTCCACTTTTTCCAGTATTCCGCTGAACTTTCCGCGGGATTGGCGATTTGCCACAAAGGGATGGTGATCCCGCCCACCAATACGATTGCGAGGATCAGCCAGAGCCAATCTCGATTGGGGCGTTGGGATGCAGTCATTGACATGTTGGTTCATTCTCACGACGGGCGCGAACGGCCGGCCATGACGGTACTTCGCTGGTTGCGGATCAAGATTGAACAAACTCCTGACAAAACCTCCCCTCTATTGTCACGGCGAACAGGGCGATGTTCAAGCGGAACATGCCAAGTCTTGGAAATTGGCGCGGAACTGGAGAATTAGAGTTCGCGGCGGATTGTCCCTCTTGTAGACTATTCCTGTTCGATTTCCTGATCTGTGACCCGCGGAAGACCTCATGGCTGATGAGACCGCTTTGCTGGGAGCCGTGCTGCGCGAGCCGCAAGCGGATGCTCCACGCATCGCCTATGCGGACTGGCTTCGCCAAAAAGGCGGAGCCGCCAACCTGGCGCGAGCCGACCTGATTCGCGTGCAAATCGAGTTCGAACTCTGCGGTGAACAAGATCGTCACTGGCCGCAATTGGCCAGATTGGAACGCGAACTCCTCACCCAGTGGCGGGCCACCTGGGAACGGCCTTTCCGCGATTTGCTCAAACCGAGTCTATTTCGTCCGGCCCGCTGGTTGAAGGCCCGCCTCTTCGGCCAGGGCGGCGTCTGGTGCTTCCACCGTGGCTTCATTGAGGAAATCGATACCTCCGCCGCTGGTTACATCGAAGAAGACAGCATCCTGTTCGAGCAAACACCCATCCGCCGGGTAGTGCTGAGCAATGCCACCTCCCTGATCGAGGCCCTGGCCGCGGATCCCCGGCTCGATAATCTCTTGTCCCTTCACTTGGTTTCCGACGCGGAATTCGACGACGAAATGGAAGGTTTGCGTCAAGCGGCCACGTCGATCGGCCTGGCCGTTATCGAACTCCGCATTCCTCGCATCCAGTCCGACGCCGCCGATTTGCTGGCACTTCTGGGAAGCGATATCGAGGAATCGAAACTGGAACGACTCGAAGAGTTTCGCAATTGGGCTCGTGCCAGCGAGCGCGAACGCGAACGGCTTCGCGAATTGGCCCGCCGTCCTCGACACGTGCAACGGCTGACGGAACCGGAACATTTCTCGCATGCCGAGTCATTACGGCTCAACGACTGGGTTTACCTGGGCGACCGCCTCCGCGAGGCCGGGGCCTGGGCCGTCGTGAAGACGTTCCATGACCTCGAAGATGACGCGGGCCTGTGCCGTCGGTTAGTGCTTTTCAAGAAAGAGAAGCTCAAGCAAGACTTGTTCGATGCCCTTCGCGATTCACCGCATTTTCATCCGGCGGAGTAGTCGCAAGCGGCTAGCCAATCCCCCACTCCCGCAGAAGTGCCGACACGTCGCGAAAATCTTCAAAGACGTAATCGGCCTTCGTCCCCTGCAATTCTTCGAGCGAATGCCACCCCGTCGCCACTGCCACGGCCTTTGCCCCAATCGCCCGAGCACACTTCACGTCGAAGGGCGTATCGCCAATCACCCAGATATTCTCGGCGGGCACTTCACGACCCACGTGCCGTTTGATCTCGGCGATCGAGGCGCGGGCGATGTCGTCGCGTTCGTGAATGCCGTCTGCAAACGCTCCGAAAGGGAAATAGTGCCAGAGATCGAAGTGCGTGAGCTTGCGGCGGGCCCCTTCGAGGACATTGCCGGTGAGCAGCCCGAGAGCGACCAATTTCTGGCCGTGAAGCCGATCGAGCATCGCCCGCACGCCGGGAAGAACGATTCCGCCATATCGATTGAGCATGCCGGGGAGATGGCCCAAGTAGGCACTACTCAATCGGTGCATATTGGCATCTTCCGGCTCCACGCCGTGCAATTTCAGCAGATCGACGCCGATCGAGGGGTCCGTTCGACCGCTGAAGGGAACACCATCGCGGATCTCCGCGATGCCGAATTCCGAACGAAGTGCCTCCTCCATGGCCGCCTTGCCCGCCCCGCCGCTACGAATCAGCGTGCCGTCGATGTCGAAAAGTAGTACGTGCATGAAGGTATTTATACGAATCGACAGCCGCTTGCGGCTTAGCGTTCGCTACCCACGCGAAAACGCTTGCGTGGGAAACCGAGCGCTAAGCCGCTAGCGGCAAAGTAAGCCCGCTCGCCAACCGAATCACCGAAACCTACGATATCTCAAACGATTTCCTCACTGACTCTCCTAAGGATCCACTCATGCGAACGCTGCTTTCTCTCGCGTTGATCTTCGGCTTCTCGGCAACGAGTTTCGCCCAGTACGGCGAACTGACCGGCCTGAAACTCCTCAAGCCGGAGGACAAGGAAGACATTAAGAGCACCCCCGCTCCTCAAGGGGCAATCGTGCTGTTCGATGGCAAGAACCTCGATAAGTGGTCGAAGCAGGACGGCAAGACGGCCGCCCACTGGAAACTGGTCGATGGCGGGGCGATGCAGGTCGAGAAACCCGGCAACATCATCACCAAGGATAAATTCGGCGGTGCCTTCAAGTTGCATGTCGAGTTCCGCGTGCCTTATGTAGCGGAAGGAAAAGGCCAGGGCCGCGGCAACAGCGGTGTCTATGTGCAGGGACGTTACGAAGTGCAGGTTCTCGACAGTTACGGGCTCGAAAGCAAGAACAACGATTGCGGCGGGATCTACGAAGTGGCCGCCCCCTTGAAGAACGTGTGCAAAGCTCCAACTGTCTGGCAGAGCTATGACATCGAATTCACCGCTCCGAAGTTCGAAAACGGCAAAAAGACCGAACCCGCCCGCATGACCGTGTATCACAATGGGGTCAAGATTCACGACGATGTGAAGATCCCCGTGGACAACACCCGGGCCGGCGCAGGCGGCGATCCGGCCACGGCCGGGCCGATCCTGCTACAGGAACACGGCCATCAGGTGCAGTTCCGAAACATTTGGGTGCTGCCGTCGAAGTGAGTTCATAGGACGGCCTTCCTTGGCCGTCCTTGTCGTTGCGGACGGCCAAGGAAAGCCGTCCCACGAAATGATCTCGTAGGTCGGCCTTCCTTGGCCGTCCCTGTCTTTGCGGACGGCCAAGGAAGGCGTCCTACGGAAAGCAAAAACACGGAGCGTGCGATGACGAAGGCGGAATTGGCTGAACCGACGACAGGATCCTCACCAACGGAAATCGGCGTTCCGCGTTCTGAATTCCGCAAACTCTTGGTGCTTGCCTGGCCGCTGATTCTCAGCAATAGCTTCACGACACTCCAGATCACCATCGATCGCCTTTTCCTCAGTCAACTCGGCCCGGATGCTGTGTCCGGGGCGACCAGCGCGGTCATGCTCTTCTGGACGCCGTTCGTGCTGTTCCATTGCGTCGCGTCTTACGGAACAACGTTCGTGGCCCAGTACACCGGCGCGGGGCGACCATCTCGCGTTGGCCCAGCTGTCTGGCAAGCGCTCTGGTTCAGCCTTTTCGCAGGACTTCTTTCGTTGCTGGCCATTCCGTTCGCGGGCAACATCGTCGCGGTGGCGGCGCACTCCCCCGAGTTGCAGAAAATCGAGGCCACCTATTTCGAATGCTTGATCTGGATGGCCCTGCCCGCCTTGATCGTCGCCAGCGTCTCCGGCTTTTTCTCGGGACGTGGCGATAGCCGCACCATCATCTGGATCAATGCGCTCGGCCTGCTCGTCAATGCCGTGCTCGATTACGTGATGATCTTCGGCAAATGGGGTTGCCCCGCGCTCGGTGTGGCCGGTGCCGGCTGGGCCACGGTCATCGCCATGTGGGCGTCGGCCCTACTCGGGCTCGGGCTCATGATGCGTAAACGCTTCCGTGCCGAATTCGCCACGCTCTCCGGCTGGAAACCCGAGTTCCTTCTCTTCAAACGGCTCAGGCGCTACGGCTTGCCGAGCGGCTTCCAGTGGGTGCTCGACATGACGGCCTTCACGGCCTTCGTTCTGCTCATGGGCTGGTTCGGCAACGCTCAGCTTGCGTCGACCAGTCTCGCGATCACGATCAACAATCTCGCCTTCATCCCCATGTTGGGGATCGGTCAGGCCGTGTCGATCCTGGTCGGTCAACGTCTCGGCGAAAACCGTGCGGATCTCGCCGAGAAGAGCACCTACAGCGGCTTCATCGTCGCCGGGGTGTACATGGGTGCCATCGGTGGTCTGTATTTGTTGATACCGTCGATCTTTGTCGAGCCATTCCGTGGCGATGAGTCCACGGAAACCTGGGCGCTGATCGCGGAACAAACTCGCCTCATTCTGATTTTCGTCGCGTTCTACTCGATCTTCGACAGCATCAACATCGTCTTCTCGTTCGCGCTCCGCGGCGCGGGCGACACGCTGTTCGTGACGTATGTAGCCCTTTTCCTCGCCTGGCCGGTGATGGTGCTGCCGAGTTGGTGGGCCTGGAGAGAGGGTTGGAGCTTCTACTGGGCGTGGGGCTTCGCTAGCGTGTATATCGCGGTGCAGGCGCTCTGTTTCATTTTGCGATTCCGCCACGGAAAGTGGAAGTCGATGCGCGTTATCGAACCGGCTCCGCCGGATGTGGAAGCGATCGCGAGCGACGATTCTGGGATTAAGTAGTCCGGTTGCGGAGCAACCGGACTACTTGTTATCACCCTTCAAATCCCAACCCGCGGCACATTGGACGGCCCCGTCGCCGGCGTGGGAAGTGCCAGTTGCTCGAAGAAAAGCAGCAGCAAGTCCGCGACCGCGAACACCGAAAGAGCGATCCCCAACCAGAGCAATCCAAGTGGGTGGAGAGATTCCGAAGAAGCAGGGAGCAGCGCCCCAAGCAACAATATCGTTGCCAAACTCAAGAGCCAAGCGATGGGGGACTCGCCTTTTCGCCGCTGTTTGAAGCCTCGGGCCACGGTTCGCCAGAAGCCGATCAACATCAGTGAAATCACAACGCTCGTCGACGTCCAGCACCAGCCAGCGCACATTTTCAAGCTGTCGGCTTGCGACCACCACGTACTTAAATCACTCCCCAATCGGTTCCAGGCTCCGCCGTGCGTCAGATGCTCGAACTTCACGGGAGCATAGAGCGACGCGATCAAGAACCCCGCCACCGGAGCAGCCAGGCCGAACACGGGAGCGAGCAGCGCGATCGATTGACGCCGCGGCGCGAGCAGCCAGCCGAGGAAGCCGCCGAGTGCCAAAAGAACGAATGAACAAATTCGCATGCGTTGATCCAAGATCGCCCACGCCCTGTTTTCCGGCTTGTTTAGCACCCGGGAAGCCTGTTCCGCATCGATCCAGATCAGGGCGGATAAGGCAGCCATCCCAACTGCCGCGAGCAGCCAGAATTTGCCCGCTACGGGATGTTTGTTCAGTTCCGACCAGATGAGCAGTTGCACTCCAAACAGGGCCAGGAAAAAAATTTGGTCGAGAATCCAACCCGCCTCGTCGCGACTATCTGTCGGTTGTCGATCTGACAGTGTAAATATCATCATTCCGATAATACTAAACAAAATTCCATGCGTCTTCCATGAGAGGATGTACAGGGAGTACGCTCCAACGAGGGTCGAAAAGAGGGCCAGGTCCGCATAGGGTCGGTGTGGCGCAAGTTGTCCCGGCCGCACGAGTAGCAACCAGACGGTGAAGCCGGCGAGCCCGATGGCGGAGAACCAGGCCGATGGAGCGGAACGGGCGGTGTCGTTCATACTTGTCAATCCTTCCCCAAACGGTCATGTTTTCAGATTATTGTACGAGGTATTTTACCCACCCCCCGGCATCGATTTTGCACGGCGAAAAAATGCAAAACCGTCCCTTGACACGCATCGGTAACTATCAATACGATTGGGAAGGAATTGAGCTACTCGGTTAATCCACCCCATTGAGCTGAACTTGCTCGATGGGGTTTTTTCGCCTGGATCGTTTCTCGACAGGCGAGTACATCGGCACGGCGTTCACCCCACCTCCCGTCCGGTGCCTTTGCAGTCGGTATCCCTTGAAGCCTTGCGATCAGGAGCGAAACCATGAATCACGACGCGGTATTGCACGAACTGCGGGATCAGTGGTTCCCGAACGTCACCGATTGTGGGATCGATCGGGTCATCGAGCTTCTGGAAAAAGGAAGCCCGCTGCTGATCCATGGGTCATTCACCAAGGTTTTACCGATGGGTTGCCTGGCGACGCACATTGCCTGGCATCATCCGATCACCTGCCAATGGACGATGGAAGCGGGCATCATGTGGCTGAGCCGCGTGGCAGGAATGAACCCGGCCACGTCCCAAGTCATTCGGGCCTGGGATTCCAGCGGCCCGCACGATTGGGAACTCCGCAACAGCTTCTTGAACGCCTTCCGCGAAGAACGCGACCGCCGCCGAGCCGAGGACGCCGAGGCGGAATGCGAAACAATTGAATCCGTTCTGGTTTGAAACAATTTCCCAAACCTTACATGGAAGCCGCTTGCGGCTTTGCGATGAGCGCGAAGCCGCAAGCGGCTTTTTCCCACCATGCTCGATCGCGTCCTCGAACCCGAAGTGATGGACTCCGAGACCGAAGCCGTCGATTACGACAGCATGGATCATTCCACGGTCAATCGCGTCTTCGTGACCGACTTCCTGGCCGTCTGGAACCGCCGTTCCCCCATTCTCGACGTCGGCACCGGCACGGCCCAGATCCCCATCGAATTCTGCAAACAATCGGCAATCGGCGAGATCATCGCCATCGACCTGGCGGAGCACATGCTGGCGCTCGGGCGTGAGAACGTCCGGCGTGCGGGCTTCGACGACCGCATCAAGCTCGAAAAAGTCAACGGACGGGAGATGTCTTACGCGTCCGGCTCCTTCGCAAGCATCATCTCGAACAGCATCGTCCATCACATCCCCGAACCGCGTTTTGTCATCGCCGAGATTGTCCGTGTCGCCGCTCCCGGCGCGACGATCTTCATTCGCGATCTCTTACGGCCGAACGACGCCCCGACTCTTCAGCATCTGGTCAAAACCTACGCCGGCGACGCCAACGCCCATCAACAGAAGATGTTCGCGGAATCGCTGCACGCGGCGTTGACGCTGAATGAAGTGCGGGGGCTGGTGGCCGTTCACGGTTTTGATGCCGACACGGTTCAGCAGACGACCGATCGGCACTGGACGTGGGCGGCGCAGAAAAGTTGAGAAACATGCCAAATCTCTCCACCATCCTCGCCGGAACCGGTGAGTTCGTTCACTTCGCGGGGCGTTCGCTCGCGGCCGCATTGGGTTCCTTTTTGCGTCCGACTCTCTTACCGCGGCAGGTGCATGCGGTGCTGGTCGGTGCGTTGCCGTTGGGGCTGGCGGCGGGAATCGCGCTGGGGGCCGTCGTCTGGATGCACACGCACGCCATGCTGGCCCGCACGGGCACCGCCGAGTATTTGCCGACGATTCTGGCGGTCTCGGTGCTGCTCGAACTGGCACCGATCGGTGCGGGCTTGATCGTTGCCGCCCGCACCGGCTCGCAATTGGGGGCCGAGCTGGGGGCAATGCGGATTACGGAACAGATCGACGCTCTGGAAATGCTCGGCATCTCGACGATGCGGGAATTGATCGGCCCACGCGTCCTTGCCTGCATGATCGGCGTGCCGCTTCTGCATGTCTTTATCGCGACGCTCGCTCTACTCAGCGGTTTCGCCGCCGAGAGCTTGGTCGGGCACTCGAACTGGCTGGCGTATCAGTCGGCCTGTTTGAAGGAACTCGACGCACGGGAAGTACTGGCCGCGGGGTTGAAAACGATCGTATTCGGTTTCCTCATCGGCACTTCGGGCTGCTATCGAGGCCTGAAAGTCGAAGGGGGAACGGAAGGCGTCGGCCAGGCGGCGACGAGCGCGGTGGTACTTTCGTGCTTGCTGGTGCTCGCGGCGGATGTGGGATTGGTGGGGGTGATTCGGATTGTGGTGTAAAAGGCGAGCCGGCTCCCATAAAGGAAAGGGGCGGAGGAATTCCAACACCTCCGGCCCTTTACGGAAGCCGGCTCGCCTTTCACTTCTTCGCCCGCTTCCACTCGGAATTCTTCTCGATGAATTCGAACATCGCCGCGGTGCAGACGTCGTCCGAATTGAGGGCGAGTTGCATGATGATCGAGATGTGCGTGCGATCGGTCGCTTTGAGGATCTTGGCCTCGCATTTTCCCTCGCCGAGTTTCTTACAAAACGTTTCCGACATGCGGTCAATGGTCGGGATATCCTTGTCGGCATAGCAGATGAGAAATGGCGGGTGATTCCCCTTCACGTGCGATAACGGCGAGGCGGCGAGGCAGATGTCCGGATCTTTGCCGAACTGGTCGTCGAAAATGCGGATGTTCGGGATGATCTGGTAAACGCCGCTCAGTGAGACGACGCCGCGAATGTCTTTCAGACCCAACTTGTGTGCCTTCAGGTAGCTCTCGTCGGTGGCGAGCAACGAGACGAGATGCCCTCCCGCCGAGTGGCCGCTCACGAAGATCCGGTCGTTGCGGCCGCCATACTTCTTGATGTTTTCGTGAACCCAGGCAAAGGCAGCCGCGACGTCCTTGATATGGTCGGGATGCTTGACGTTATTGGTCGCGCTCGTCAACCGATAGTTGATGATGACGGTGCCAATGCCCTGCCGGGCGAAGGTGGCCCCCAGCGAGACATACATTGATTTATTGCCGGTCTTCCACGAGCCGCCATGCACGAAGAAGAGCACCGGGAAATCTTTCTTCCCGGGCGGCGTGTAGATGTCGAGCTTGTGTTTGATCGGGTCGGCATCCTTGTCCGTGCGGTAGGCGATATCGATGTGCGTATCGACGTCGAGCTTCTTGGCCGGTTCCTCGGCACGCGACCAGGTCGTGCTCAGCAGCAGAGCGAGGCAAGCGGAAAAACGCAACATGAGAGACCTCTTGGCCCGACGAGAAAGCCTTTAGGTAGAGCATACCTCGGAAATACGAGAGAGGTTTCGCGCGGAGAGCGTGGAATCGCCCTCTCACTGTTATACGAACACACCAGCAGGCGTATCCGTTACGGTTTAATGGAAAAAAGTGATTCGCCCGACCTGAAAATCGCCACCACCCGCAATCAGATCGGCACCGACTTCCCCTTTCGCCGGGAAGCCATGTAAATGGCAATGCCGATCACCAGAGGCGTCCCCGCAAAAAGGAAGCCTCGATTCAAGTCTTGAATCACATACTCCTTCGCCTTCGCTGCATCCTTCTCGGGATCCGCCCGTGTTCCCGCGAGTTGTTTTCCCAATCGCACGGAGTCATCCGCTTGTTGCTGATAATGGCCATCAAAGTACAGGAATAGATGGAGCCCCAGACCAGCCACGCCGCCGACAATGAGCAAGATCCCGAGGATTTTCAGCAACATTCGATCAACCCTATTTCGAAGGAACGTTCGACCATAGCCCCAATTGCAATCAGGTTTCCACGCTCTGCGGGCCGTGAAAACTCTTCGTGTCTTACAAGACTGCAACATGCTTGGCCACGAGATATCGCGACCGAATGATTCAGGCAACTAAGACGGTGGCGAGGGGGCGTCGGGTTGTCTCGCGATTTGCGTCGCGGCCGCCCTCCGTCTCATGTCTCGACGAATCAGGACAAATGCGCCCCACAAGCATGCGAGCACGAAAATGCAGCACACGATCACGCCGACAACGAACAAGACCGTCATCTTATCGACGTAAGACATCGGATCCTTCACATCCATGCCGGAGGCGACTGGTTCCACATCGTAAAGCTTGTCGAACTCCGCCTCTGGGTCAATTCCGTCTCGGATCCACGAAAGCTCCTTTTCCCTCAGAACCGCGTACCATTTCTCCCCTTCACTCAGTTCTTTCTGAAAGTCTTGTTCGACTTGTTCGAGCGAAACCTGCGTTTGGCTAGTTCGGATCGTTTGCATATTGAGTGCGTTGACCGCCATCCCGCGGTATGCCATTTGAATCGGTCCGTTGGGCACCGCGTACGACGCCTTGAGATACGCCCGCGCAGCGAGCAGTTTCGCATCGGTGGTCGGATTCCCCTCATATTGTTGCGTCAAGAGGTTACCCAACGCTTCGAGCAATATTGGCGAGTCGTGTTTGGCGAACTTCATCATGCCAAGAACGGCTTTGACGGCGTCGGGCAACTGTTCCCGCTCCACCGATGTTGTTTGCTTGTTGTGGTAAAGGTAGTGATAAAAAGTATGTCCCAATGTCACTCTGCGAACTGACGGACTACTTTCTGAAGTTTCGCGTTTGAACGTTACCTCCGCTAGCGGCAATTTTATTTCGTCACCATCCCGCCACTTGAAAGTGTACCAAGTCCCCAACAACGGCAGGCTTACCGGTGCCTGGTCCTGTTGTTTCAGCACATACTCCGTCAACATCAACTGATACTTCTCACGCCCGAAATGGGCGTTCGGATTGATCTTCAGGGCGCGGACGATGTACGGCAGGCCCTCTCTCGGCCGCCCGGCGTGGAAGTAAAAGGTGCCGAGGTTCGACGCGGTTTCGTAACGGTCGGGGTGGATCGTTTCCGTCTTCAAAGCCGTTTCGATCGCCTTTTCGTGCTGGCCGGTCTTGTCGTAGGCGACGGCGAGATCGTCCAGAAGGGCCGCGTTGGTGGGGTCGGATTCGAGCCGTTTCAGACGATTCTCGATCCGCCATTGATAGAACTCGGGCGAGTGCCGCAGAAACTTGCCCGTGATCAATTCGAGCGTGCCGGGGAAGCGGGCACGCTCCATGCGGATCGTGTCGTAATCCCACATGCACGCGATGGCGACGGCCGGTACAAGGAGCGCCGCGATGGCGACGAGGAATTTTCGGAGAGGGTGCATGGCGAAGACCTATGGGACGAACACGGCAGATGTGGATTGGGCAATCCCCATACTAATCCACATCGATCGTGGCGCCAAGGGCCAAGTGCGTTTGATCTTGACGTCTAGGGCGGACACCCGACGTTGAGATTCGGCACTCGTTCCTGTCGACACGCTTGCAATCCATCTGCCTGCTGACCCTCATTGCTTTGCGAAGTAAGCAAAACTGCGAGACGAAGAGTTCTCACGCCCAATTTCAGCACGAAAGAAACAAATTCGGCTTCCATCATGCACAAGAAGCTGGCGGCAAGAATCGAGTCTTGCCGCCAGCTTCATTGAGGCGATTGGCCGCTCCGAGTATCGAAAGATACTTTCGAGCGACGCGGTCATGCACGATCGGCGTAAACGATGTTTTCGCCGCCGCTTTTCTTGAGATACTCTTCCATCGCTTCGCCATCTTTGCTGTTTCGAGGCATGACCCCGAAGACGACGCCGCCACTATTGAGCGCTTCCTCGTAAGCCTTGGCGTTCGATTCGGGGATGCCAAGCCCGACCAATCCGCCAACGAGTCCACCAGTAACGGCACCCGCTCCGCCGCCCGCGAGACCCGCCAGAATCGGCCCAGCGACGACGAGGCCGAGACCCGGCACAACTACAGATGTTCCAATAGCAAGGAGCGCCCCAAGCGTGGCACCCACGACCGTTCCAATCGTCCCGCCCGTGGCCACGCCTTCAATCGACTTATCGCTGCTCTTGATCTTGCCTTCGGTGCCGGTGGTGTCGTACGAAGCCCGCGTCTTGTCCGACATCAGGACGCTGATCTCGCTGGGGGCATACCCCCGCGATTGCAGCCAATCGTAAGTCCGATTGGCGACGGCGCGATCGCGGACGACGGCGGTCAGGATTTTCTCGCTCTTAGCCATGGTGGTCTCCTCATCATCGTTGTCGAGAAAAGAACCTACGCGAACCTTTCGCATGAGATGTTCCTCTCCAGCACGGTCCTATCAAAGCAAGCACTGTGCCAACCTATCCAAACGAGGCGAGATTATCGCTCGATAGCCCTTTGCAGCGTCGATTTGTTCAGGTATTTGATAAAAGCGATGCTCCGCCCGAGGCACAAGGGAAGTGAAGTTCCTATTCGATGGCTCCTAGCTGCCGACGGAAGGCGTATACGCTCTCGAATTGGTTTGTCCTCCAAAAATGCACGTGAAATTCATCCTTCGAACGAAATCGTTCTTCAATCCCGATCTTTCTCATCTAAAACCCTAACTCCGCAAAGTGGTTGCTCTCTGCTATTGGGGTCCGCCCCATTGGCGGATTCCAGGCGGCACGACCTTTGCTATCCATTTTGAATCCCTGTCTGTCGACAGGGGAAAGGCATTTCAGTAAAGGAGTCGAAAGATGAGACATTTGACCTCGGTTTTAAGCGTGGCGATCATCGGA
>JAIOQJ010000580.1 GCA_021413475.1 Planctomycetota bacterium
GCACACTGAAAAAATCAGAGACTATCTCCATGTCCCTGAACGTCGAACATCTTTCCCCTCGGGATTCGCTCTTCGCGCGCTTCGATCCGCGCTGGAAGTTGGCCGCTTTGCTACTTTCGGTCGTGGCCGTGGCGGTGATGCGGTCGCCGATTATTCTTCTCGCCGCGTTGGTTGGTTCGCTGACACTCGCGGCCATCGCGCGTTTGCCGGGCCGTTGGTTTCGCGCCCGCATCGGCCTATTGCTCTTTGCCTTGGTTCCATTTCTGATCATCCTGCCGTTAACCGTCGATCGGGGCGGAATCACCTATCACTTGTTAGGGCTGCGATTCTCTGAGGTGGGTTTCCTCGCGGCAGGTGCCCTGCTCTGCCGGTCGATTGCCATAGTGACATTGATGCTGATCCTTCTCGGCACTGCCCCGCTGCATCACACCCTGCGAGCGGCGCAACGGCTCGGTTGCCCTGGATTTCTGGTAATGCTGACCATGCTGAGCTATCGCTACATCTTTCTGTTGTTCGATGAATTCGAACGAATCCGCATCGCTCTGCGAGTCCGCGGCTTCCGCAATCGGACCAATGCCCACAGCTACCGGACGATTGGGCAAGTCACGGGAACGCTGCTGCTTCGCGGACTGGAACGGGCCGAGCGAGTCAATCATGCGATGCGCTGCCGGGGTTTCGATGGGCACTTCCGGAGCTTGGATGAGTTTCGGACTCGAAAGTGGGATGTGTTGATGTTTCTGCTGATTGTCGGTTTCTTTGGCGTATTATTTGGAGTGGACTTTGTCGTCTTCTAGTCGGGAAATTTATTTTCACGCTTTGATTGTTTTTCGAACCTCCCTTTTTCGTAACAAAATCTCCTTTTTTCGCAACAAAATCGCATCGATTCGTAACAAAACTCCCCTTTTTCGTAACAAAACCGCATCGTTTCGTAACAAAAAGTGAGCCATTCGTAACAGGGGGTGTCCGAGTTTGCTGTTACGAATGTGGTTGGGAACGGCGGTTCGAAGCCGTCACTACAATTGCTCACGCAGCGGGCTGCTCTCCCGATACGGGCAATGCCGGCAACCGCTGTCGCAGCAGTGGCCTCGCTTCAACAGAAATGCTCGGGTGAAAACCCAGCGGCCCGCCTCGATCACGTAATCGACGCCTTCAATCAACGGCGGCGTTTCGGGCTTCACTTCCGTTTGCTTCGCCATCCGTGTCTTGCCTCCAGCGAAGATTATCGTCAAATAGACTTTCGTGTGGGCGGAATGCCAGCCAATTCGGTGACGAAAGGCCATCGGGATGAATTCTCGTTTGCAGCGTGGTGCCGGTGTTCTTCTTCATCCTACAAGCTTGCCCAGCCCTTACGGCATCGGCGACCTCGGCCCCGCCGCCCATGCGTGGGTCGATACGCTGGCGCGGGCTCGCCAATCGTGGTGGCAGATCCTTCCGCTTGGGCCAACTGGCTTCGGCGATTCGCCTTATCAATGTTTCTCGGCATTTGCCGGCAACGTCTTTCTTCTCAGTCCCGAACTCCTCATCCGCGACGGTTTAATCAACGCTCACGACGTCGCGGGGCACTATTTCTCCGACGAAAAAGTCGAATACGGCCGAGTGATTCCTTACAAACTAGGCTTACTCCGCCGGGCCTGGGAGAATTTCCGGGCTGGGCAGGTACCCTGGATGCGCGAGGCCTTCAGCGTCTTCTGCTCTGAAAATCGTGAATGGCTCGACGATTACGCTCTTTTTATGGCCCTGAAGGACGCTCGCCGCGGCGCGAGTTGGACGACCTGGCCGCGCGAACTGATGCGGACCAGCGGCGACAGCAAGCTCATCGAGTTCACCCGGCAGGAACTCACCGAAGAAGTCGGCCTGCACCAGTTCGGTCAATACCTTTTCTTCCGTCAGTGGAATGCCCTGCGCGAACACGCCAGAGCGCGGGGCGTGCGCATCATCGGCGACATCCCGATTTTTGTCTCGCCCGATTCCGCCGACGTTTGGGCCAATCCCAAGCTCTTTCTACTCGATGCGTCGATGCGTCCGAAAGTCGTGGCCGGCGTGCCGCCCGATTATTTCAGCCCGACCGGTCAACTCTGGGGCAATCCGCTCTACGACTGGAAGGCGATGCGGGCGACCAGTTATCGCTGGTGGGTCGCGCGGCTACGGGCCACGATGGACATGGTCGATCTGGTCCGTCTCGATCATTTCCGCGGCTTCTGCGCGGCCTGGCATATTCCCTATGGCGAAGCTACTGCCGTGAATGGCCGCTGGGTTCCGGGCCCTGGTACGGAAATGTTCAGTTTCCTGCAAAAGGAACTCGGCGGCCTTCCGTTGATCGCGGAAGACCTCGGCGAGATCACGCCCGACGTCAATGAAATGCGCGATCATTTCCAGTTGCCGGGGATGAAGATTCTGCAGTTCGCCTTCGATGGGCCTGCGAATCCGTTCCTGCCGCACAATTACAGCAATTCGAACTGGGTTGTCTACACCGGTACCCACGACAATGACACGACCCGCGGCTGGTTCCACACGCTGTCGGATCACGAACGCTGGTTCTACGGACGTTACACCTGCCGTGATGGCAACGACATTTCCTGGGATCTGATCCGCATGGGTTGGAGTTCTCCGGCCGTGCTGGCCGTCGCACCGGCCCAGGACATTCTCGATTACGGCACCGATTGCCGGATGAATTTCCCCGGCAAGCCCGACGGCAACTGGCAATGGCGCATGAACCCGGGTGCGTTTAGCGATCACATTGTCCATCGGCTCGGGGAATTGACGGATATCTATGGTCGTGTGCCGGCTGTGAAGTGATATGTGGGGCAAGCTGCCAGCCTGCCCGGATCGCCACGAGCAAGCTGGCAGCTTGCTCCACAAGGACTCCGATAATGAGGTTGAACATGATACGCTGGGTGTTCCCCCTCGTAGTCTTGGCTCTCGTTTCGCCGGCACATGGCGAGGTCGTTGCCAAGACGGTTGAATACAAGCACGGCGCGACGCAACTCGAAGGCACGTTCCTCTACGACACGGCCGTCTCGGGCAATCGACCAGGGATTCTGCTCGTCCACGAATCGGGCGGGATCAGCACCAACGCACGCTCCAAGGCCATTCCGCTTCTCAAGGCCGGCTACGCCGTCTTCACGGCCGACTTGTATGGCAAAGGCGTCACTCCCAAGGATGCCCGTGACGCGGCCCAGAAAGCGGGGTTCGCCGGCAACGATCGCAAACAAATTCGCGAGCGAATGCTAGCCGCTTACGAACTGTTGGGAAAACAGGTTCAAGTCGACAACAAACGCCTCGGTGCGATCGGCTACGGTTACGGCGGCTCGGCGGTGCTTGAATTGGCCAGAACGGGTGCGGAATTTGAAGGGGTTGTCTGCGTTCACGGCGATCTGGCGACACCCGATCCGAAGGACGGCAAGAAAGTCAACGCGTCGGTGCTTGCCATTGTCGGTAGCGAAGATCCCTTTATTCCGCTGACTCAGGTAGCCGCTTTTGAAGAAGAGATGCGTGGCGGCGGGATCGATTGGCAATTGCTCCGCCTCGGCGGCGTCGGCCACGATTTCACCAATCCGCAAGCCGGCCGTAATCTGAAGAGCGGTTCCGCCTACGACGCGGATGCCGATCAACGCGCTGGTGATTCGGTGCGGTCGTTCTTCGTGGAAATGTTCCCCGCCAAGACCGGACCGATGGCGAAGGTGCAACCGAAGTCGCAGCCGGTCGAACCCAAAGGAATTCCGGACAAGGTCTTGAAGGTGCTGAAATTCGTCGACGATAACGGCGACGCTCCGGATGGTTTCGAAGGCGGCCGCAATTTTCTGAATATCGAAAAGCATCTGCCGTTAAACGACGACAAAGGCCGACGGCTCAAATATCGGGAATGGGACGTGAATCCGCTCAGAAAAGGTGTGAATCGCGGCGCGGAGAGGCTCGTCACGGGCACTGATGGAAGCGCCTACTACACTGACGACCATTACAAATCCTTCAAGAAAATCCGGTGACCCGATGAACGCAAAAACTCTCATCCGACTGGACGGGCCCTGGCTTCACGCATCCATCGGCGATTCCGGTGAACTGGTGGATGAACTGCGCGTCCTCGAAAAGAAAGGCAAGTTGACGGTCCGCGTGATCCGCGGCCGCAAGGCCTCGACGGTGCCAAAGTTCTTCGACGAAATCGCGGCGGCGTTGCAACTTCCGCCGCAGTTTGGTGAGAATTGGGATTCGTTGCTCGATTGCCTATCTGATACGCACTGGTCGGACGCAAAATCGCTCGTGATCTGCTTCCTTCATGGATCGCGATTGCTGGAAACGGCCGCGTCGGATCAGCAAGGCCATCTTCGGGAAGTGTTTGAAGAAACGGCGAAACGCCTGAAGAAAGCCGGACGATCGTTCCACGCGATCTGGCACACGACCATTGGCGAAGCCGCTGCGTTAAAAGCCCGCTGGCCCGATTTGTCGCCGTTGGAGTGAAAGTTGCCCGTTTGTTCTGCGACCGGAATAAGTGCTAACCCGTCGGTCCACAAGCCCGCTCCGGATTAATGAATTCCAAATCCGGTTGCGGAGCAACCGGACTACGAAAGCAACCGCAACCCAATCGGCAACGAATCGCCGAACATCTGGCTGCGCTCGGCCCCTTCCATTTCGACGAATTCTTCGACCATCTTTACCCAACCTGCGGGGATCTTTAGCGAACGAAGCACCGTCAGCACGCTGTTGCGGTGGCTGTCGTCGATATCCAGGGCGCGCTGGCCGCTCATGCGTGCGAGTTGCGACAGGCAGAAGGCCCAGGCGTTGTGTTCACTGTCATTGCCGGGTTCGAAACTGACAAGCTGATCGAGCCAGCCTTCGACGATCTCCGGGTGAATGATTGTGTTCATCGGGCCGTAGAGCAACATCCGGGCACCGATGCGTGTCAGCGACCAGAAGGCATGCGTCGGCACCGGCGAACGGGCGACCTGCCGCAATAGCGAGTCGCCCATCGCGGCTTTCGTTTTCACGTCGAGCCGCTCAAACGACGCGGCCGCCCTCCACATCTCGGCAAACTCATTGGCTCCGGGTTTGACGACTTGCCTCCCCTTCACCGGGAGCAAAATCGGCTTCAGGCGATTGAAGAGCGTTTGCTGATACGATTGATTCAGCCCCCCCGCGAGCCGCCGCCACATGATCCAGTAGTCGGCACCGCTCTCGGCTTGTTGCGACGTCAACGTTCCGCCGGCACGGAACGGCGAGGCGATCAACTTCCAAAGCTGCTCGATGCGGTAACGATCGAGCGAATCGCCGAAGCCGGGGCGGAGGCAGAAGCCCGCCAAGTGATACCAGCGATGAAGATGCTGCACCGAACGGGCGCGGTCGGCGGCGTTCTCTTCGAGGAATTCCCATAGCCGACGACAGAGGCCCATCGGCCAATCGGAGCGCGATGAGTCGAGAGCCGTTTCTAATTGCTTGTTGATTTCCGATAGCGGCAGCGTTTCGGGGGACGGTTCACGATACGTTCGACGCAGAATGTCAGCGGCTACCTGGATCTGCGATTCGGGCCAGACGTCCTTGACACCAGTATCTTTCCCGGCATCTTGCTCACCCGAATCTTTCACGATCTCGCGGACATTGAATTCGAGCCGCCAGCGATTGTCTCCTTCTTTGGCGACGCAGAAGAGTTCGAGCGTACCGATCTCGGTGCAGCGGGCCGCGAGCGTTACCGGGACGCGTTTCGTTCCCGCCCGTTTGCCGCCGCGGAGTACGGTGTGCAACGGCGGAAGTTGCAGCAATTGCTCGGCAGCGACGTTCAGAAGATCGCCCGGCTTGTCTTCACCGCGAACGGTTGACGTGTAGAGCGGAAAGAGCACAGGTTGACCCAACGCGAGTTCCAGTTCCGGCTTTGGCAACGCGATCTCTTCGCCTTCTTCCAGTCGACGCGGCACGACGCACAGCACGGGCAGACCGCGCTCCGACTTTTCACCGACTTCGACGCCGATGTAGTACGAACGCGGGATGCCACCGCCGATGCGCTTGCCGCCGGAATGACGAAGCCAGGCGTAAAAAGACGCACCCCAAGCTACCGCGAGATCGAGCGAGGGATTGGCAAGCACTAGCGGTTGCCAGGACTTGCCCGGTTGATCGTACCACGGCCGCATGACGTCAATCAGTCGATCGCGCAAAATGTTTGGCTGAAAGACGCCACCGTTGAAGAGAATCGCGTCCGGGGCTTCGTCGGCGGGGAGTTGTTTCCGCAGAAACGCAGCCAGATGCCGGGTGACGGCCGGGTCACCGACGTAGGGCAAACCCATTTCTTGCAAGCCCGTCCGCGATGCCCGGCCCGGTTCCGAGTCACGCGCGACCGACGGATAGAAACCATCCAGAATCGCTTGCTTGACGTCCTCGGCCGTGATGGACGTATGCAGCGAGCCGCCGACGACGGAACGGCCGCGGCCTTGTACGGTGACCGACACCGATGGCGGGCCCTTGGGATTGAGCAGTTGCTCTTTCGCCTGACGACAAGCTTGGACAAGCATGCCGAACTGAGCGGCATCGAGCCTGCCGGCCTGCGGTAGCTTCGCCTCGGCGAGTTTCGCCAGGGCTAGGTCCATGTTGTCGCCGCCGAGGAGGAGATGATCGCCGACCGCTTCGCGGATGAACGTCAGTTCGCCTTTGTCCTCGGCCGCGCGGATCAGGCTGAAGTCGCTGGTGCCGCCGCCGACGTCGATGACCACGCAGCGCATCCCCGGCCGCATTTTCGTGATCTCATCGACCTTGCCGAGCCCGAGCCAGCAATAGAACGCGGCTTGCGGTTCTTCGAGCAGGGTGACGTTCTTCAACCCCGCCTGTTTGGCGGCGTCCATCGTGAGATTGCGGGCGACGTCGTCGAAGCTCGCGGGAACCGTCAGAACGACGGTTTGATCTTCGAGCTTCGCGCCCGTCTTGGCCATCGCGTGGTTCCAGCCGGAAACCATGTGCTGGAGATAGCGAGCGGAGACTTCGAGCGGCGAAAGTCGGGCGACATCGGGCGGTGCGGTCCAGGGCAGCAGCGGCGCGGTGCGATCGACCCCCGCGTGGCACAACCACGACTTGGCGGAAGAAACCAATCGGCCCGGAATCCGCGAACCATGATTGCGGGCAAACTCACCGACCGCAAAGGCGGAATCGGGTTGCCAGGGGAGGGCCACGGAGCCAGGCGGGAGGTCGTGTTGACCGGGCAAATAAAGGAACGACGGGAGCAACGGCCGTTCGGCCACGTTGCCGGCAGAAACCACTTGCGGAATCGCGAAGGTCTGCATTCCCAGCGCGCCGGTGCGCGGTTTCGCATTGAGGTCGATGTAGGCGAGGGCACTATTGGTGGTGCCCAGATCGATGCCGACGAGATAGCGCATGGCGGTCAATAATCGCTGAGGGACGTTTGGCACGGCGAGCCATTTCCTTCATGACCCAACTCCGTGCCGCTGTCCACTATAATGTATGAGTCATGCACCGATTTCGGCGCGGTTGAACAACGACGATCGATGATTCTCACTCCCCCGCGCCACCCTCAATGAGAATCATCCGTTTCGATGAGAATCATCCGTTTTTGATGAGAATCATGCTGAGCTCCTGAGAATCATCGCATTTTGGGACAACATTCATTTGAGTGATCTCGTTATCGGTCTCGATATCGGCGGTGCCAATCTGAAGGCGGCCAGAACGGACGGCCAAGCCCGCTCTTTGCCGTTTGAGCTTTGGAAGAATCCGGAACGCTTGGGGTCAGCTCTGAAGAAGCAGCTACGCTGCTGGAAACCGACCCGTCTCGCCATCACCATGACCGGCGAACTCTGTGATTGTTTCGAAACCAAGCGAGAAGGAGTTTCGACGATCCTTGACGGCGTGCAGGAATCGTTTCCGTCGATACCCGTCAGGGCTTGGAGCATCCTGTTCCGTTTCATGAAACCTGAGGAGGCCGTTGCGAACTCGCTGGAAGTTGCCTCGGCGAACTGGCATGCTCTGGCCACTTGGTTGGCGCAGTCGTTCGGCGGTGTTGATGAAGCTGCGTTCATGATTGATGTTGGATCAACGACCGCCGACATCATCCCCATTTTTTCGCAAATCCCCTGTCCGCTCGGCCTCACCGACATGGATCGACTCAAAAACAAGGAACTGGTCTACACGGGTGTGCGGCGAACTCCGATCTGCGCGTTGCTTGGGGCCGAAGTCATGGCCGAGTTTTTCGCTAACGCGCACGATGCTTATCTTCTGCTGGGAAAGACCAAGGAAGACAACAAGGACATCCAAACCGCGGACGGTCGTCCGGCGACGAAAGCATTTGCCCATGCCCGTCTGGCCCGCATGTTAGGTGGGGATGGTGAACTCATCCCTGCGAAAGAGACCAAGAAGCTTGCGAAGAGAATCTTCGAGAAGCAGCGTGATCTGCTCGTCGAAGCGATCCATAGCGTGGCCGCCACCCTTCCCGTGGAACCGCGCATCATCTTTTCCTCCGGATCAGGCGAATTTCTGGTCCACGAAGCCTGCAAGCATAGTTCCTTTCGCGATGTCGAAATTCGCTCCGCCTCGGAACTGATGGGAAAGGATGCGTCCACGGCCGCGTGCGCCTACGCGGTCGCTTCTCTCGAGGAAGAAGAGTGGCAAAACTCAGCATCGTGAAAGTTGGCGGTAGTCTGTTCGACCACCCTGCCCTGGGCCCCACTCTGCGAAACTGGCTCGAAAAACGTACCGGTCAACGCCATGTATTGGTCGCGGGCGGCGGCGCGGCGGCCAATGTGATTCGCCAATATCACCACACTCATCATTTGCCGGAGCCTGTTTCGCATTGGTTGGCCATCCAGATGATGGACGTCAACGGTGCGTTTCTGCGCCATTTGGTAAATGGCTCGGCAGAGATCTTGAATGCTCGCGAATTCTGCGAACGCGACGAAGGAAAACCAGGAGCACTCGCCCACGATTGGCGCGTGACCAGCGATGCCATTGCGGCTCGCGCCGCGGAGGTGCTCGGGGCGTCTGAGTTAGTGATGCTGAAATCGGTCGCGCTTCCAGCGGGAATTTCGTGGGCCGAGGCGGCCGCGAAAGGCCTCGTCGATCATGCGTTTGGCGAGGTCGTGGAACGAGCGGGGATTCGGGTGGAGTGGGTGAATTTACGCGATGAAATAAGTGAGGAACCGTGAAGCCGCGACGCGTAGTCTTCGGAACGGAGCGTTTTTGCGAACGCAAAAGTTTCTGGTAGCCAAAACGCACCGCTCCGAAGACTACGCGTCGCGGCTTCACGGAGTTTTCTTACGATTGTGCAATCGCCCTCTTCAACTCTCGCACTCGTTCGAGCTCAATAGCACTCTCACGCCGACTTTCATGGCACACTGCCCCGCGCACCGCGAACCATTTCGGCTTGATCCGGCGTAGGACAGGCAGATGGTCCAGTTTCAAGGATCCCGCCAGGGCCAGGTCGATTCCGTCCGCGCGCAATTTCGCGGCAAGGTTTTGTATCTCACCTTCGGTCATCCAGGTGAGCAGATCTTGGCCATCTTTCACGTAGGTGTCGATCAACATCGCGGAAAAATGGTTCGCGATGACGAATTCGACCACCTCGGCGATGCTGGGCGACTCGGCGCGAGAAAAATCGGCGTAGGCAGCTGGAACAATCGCCATCGGCGTCAAAGCGCGAATAGCGAGCAATTCGTCTCGCCAGTTCGTGCCCACGCATTTCGAAAGGCCGAACTTGAGATAAGTGATCCGGTACGGGGGCGTGACCCAAGCCGGCTGTTCTCGAAGTTCACCCATCGCGGCACTGACGGAAGAGACCCCCATGAATTCGTCCGCTATCGCTGCCACGAAATCGTCATCTGGTCTACCGAGTGAGCCGCGTAATGGTTCCTTGACGTCGATCAAGTCCGCGCCGCCCTGGTGGGCAATCCTTGCCTCTTCCAGAGAACGGACACTGACGAGCAGACGCATCACTCCTCCTCGACATGAAAGAAGCGAACATTGCCCGAAAATCGACGAAAGGGGAGCATAATGGCCTTCTGGAAAATAAAACCGTACAAACCTTCCCGATACCACGAAGCATCATTCAGATGTTTTGAGCCGTGGTCGTTGAATTCCGCTTGAGTTGAATATCGGATACAATTATCCAGAACTGCCTCGCCGATAATTCCACCAACGGGGAGCGTCAGCGGACGAGTTTTATCGGTCACCCAGTTCCAGGCTTCGGGTCGTTCATCGGGAATGCGGGCCGCGTGGATTAGAACTCGGCCACGAATCCGAGTCAGCCAGGAACGCACCTCAATGGTCTTTCGACCGGACAAGAGGAGACCCGCCCACGGTTGTTTAATTGATAGAGCGTAGACTTTTCCCATCGTCTTGGCTACCCGTCGCCCCGAGCTGAACGATCATGAACCAGATTTCCGACAAATCCGTTTCAGATTTCGCCTCAATCATGAACTATACTGACGTTGGTGTCGTGGACCACGCCGGATTCGCGTCCTCCGTACGCGTCGTTCACTGAACTAAAGTCCACATTGGTTGCGTTGCATGGCCACTCGAATCACGTCACAAGCGGAACCGCTGCCAGGCTACCGGCTCGTCGAGCGCCTGGGACGTGGAGGGTACGGAGAAGTTTGGAAGGCCGAGGCACCCGGTGGACTCTTCAAAGCCATCAAGTTCGTTTACGGCGATCTCGAGGGCGCGGGCGACGACAACAAAGGAGCCGAGCAGGAACTGAAGGCGCTGCATCGCGTCAAATCGATCCGGCATCCTTTTATCTTGTCAATCGAGCGATTCGACATTATCGAAGGCCAACTCATGATCGTCATGGAGTTGGCCGACCGCAATCTTTGGGATCGATTTCAGGAATGCCGCTCGCAGGGACTCGTCGGCATACCGCGCGACGAACTCCTTGGCTACATGGATGAAACTTGCGAAGCTCTCGATCTGATGAATACGAATTATCAGATTCAGCATCTCGATATCAAACCGCAAAACCTGTTTTTGGTCCATAACCACATCAAAGTCGCTGACTTTGGGCTCGCGAAGGACTTCGAGGGAATCCGCGCCACGGTGACTGGGGGCGTCACTCCAGTGTACGCGGCTCCGGAGACGTTCGAAGGCTGGATCAGCCGATTCTGCGATCAATACAGCTTGGCGATTGTTTATCAGGAATTACTCACCGGAGTGCGGCCGTTCTCGGGAACGAACACTCGTCAGTTGCTGCTTCAGCACATTTCCGCCGTGCCCGACGTGTCTTCTTTGCCGCCGAACGAGCGCGAGATTGTGGCCCGTTCTTTGTCCAAAAAGCCGGACGAACGCTTTCCTACCTGCACGGATTTCGTGAAGGCCCTGCGGGCAAGTAGCAACGCTCCGGTCGCGGTCAACGCCAAGCCCGCCGTCCTGCGGCCCGAAATCGCTCCAAGCGATACCGCCCAGACCGTGCCGAATAAGAAAGCCGGCAAGGGGAACGACCTAGTTCCCCCACCGCAAACGCCTGTCGGTCCGCATCATACGATGCGGCCACCGGTTGTCCTCAAAGGTTTGCCGAAATTGGTGACGCCCGGGACACCGGCGGCAACGACGCCACGTCCGCCCGCCAATCCCGCGCACTCCACGCCTCCGTCGAATGTGACACTGCAAAGACCAGCGGCGCACGAGACGAACTGTGTCGCCCGCCTGGGTGTTGCCCCACTCGAAAAAATTGGTTCGGGGGCCCTGGTTCCCGTTTATGTCGTGGGGATTGGCCATTCGGGTTTGCATGTACTTCAACGTCTCCGGTCCTATTTGCACGAACGGTTTGGCCGAGCGACTTTTCCTCATTGGAAATGGCTGTTCATCGACACGGACGCGTCGACAATTCAGAGCGCTCAGACGGCTTCGAAGCATATGACGTTCGATCAGAGTGAGGTGTTCCACGCCCGCTTGCATCGGCC
>JAIOQJ010000581.1 GCA_021413475.1 Planctomycetota bacterium
ACACGAAACATCCAGCGTTCGATTTCGACCGACACGCCCCGTTGCAATAGTTCGACTTCAACCACGAAACGCAGCGATTTCCCACGGCGGATGATTTTGCCCGTCAACCCGGTCAACGGACCGTCGACAATCTCGACGGGAGTGCCGGGTCCGATCCGGTTTTCCGGATGCAAAGGGGCCTCGGCGAGCATCAATTGATAGACACTCGCCAAGCTGGCGTGCAATCGTTCTTCATCGACGACCGGAATACACCGGGCGACTAGGTTGGTTTCCAGGGCAGTCAGTCGAACGTCCGCATCGCCCCGGAGGAAGAGATAGCCGGGGAATAAGGGCACCTGAGTAGAGTGAACTCTGCCGCCGACGCACTTGACGCGGGGAAACAAAGGCAGGAAAAATTGGGCGTCCTGGCGGAGCAGCCGACGAGCAAGAGATTTTTCCGCTCGCGGGCGGGTGTGCAAAACCCACCAATTGCCGGGCTGAATCGACTCCAAACCGCCTCCCGAAAGCAAATGTTCGGGATGAACAAACGGTTCCAGTGGCAGCACGGGCATAACAAAGCACCTCTCGTTCCGTTCGATATGCCAGTTCCCAGCAGGAACTGGCACGAATCTCGCTGAACGACCGGGTCCAGGCGAACTCCCGTGCATCGTCGCGAAACCATCCCGCCTCTGAAAGGAGGGTTTCGGCGTGCGGCAGGGGACGGGTCGTGTCCTTTATGAACTTAGAACAACAATTTTCCTTTCGAGTCAAAATTCTCGTTCAATGGCCGATTCCGCCAGCCAGAATTCACCAACAAGGAGTAGGGAACGGCTCTTGGAATCGATCAACGTATTTTGATACGTCGATGTATTGCCCAGGTTGAATTCTTCAGGTGTATTCTAAAACGAGGTAGGATGATTGCAAGGAGAAACGCGCCTTTTCGGGGCCTGATTGATGCAGGGAATATCGCGAATTTTAGGCGGGATCTGAATTTTCAACGTTCGCTCATTGATCCCACTCGTGACATTCTAGCATAAGTCCGCCGACTTTGCCGATTGCGAAGGTTTTGCCGGGTTCCTTGCGTCCGCCCGACGGCCTGATGCCGTGCGCACGCCTCCATTCTATGCAGCGAATTCCTGTCGGTTTGGGAATATTTTCTTCTCCAAGGCATCATGATTAAGGTAAAGTGGATTTCCTTCAGAATCGCACCCTGGGTAGACCCATGCCGACACTGCTGATTGAACCGCCGTTGAACCCCGTTCACGAGATCTTCCACGTCGAGCGGATCCTCGAACCCGAATCGGACGCGATCCTGAAACGGACCCACAAGGTCATCGCCGTTCTGCCGGCCTACAACGCCGAGCGGACGCTGGCGGCAACCCTGGCGGATTTTCCCGTCGGCTCCGTCGATGAAATCCTGCTCGTGGACGACGGCAGCAAGGATCGCACCGTTCAAGTCGCCCGCGAAATGGGCCTCACGGTCATCGTTCACCCCAAGAATCAAGGCTACGGCGGCAACCAGAAGACCTGTTATCGCTACGCCCTTGAGCACGGGGCGGATATCGTGGTGATGATCCACCCCGATTACCAGTACGACGCCCGCGTGATTCCGCATGCGGTGGGGATGATCGAGCTCGGCATCTGCGACGTGGTCCTCGGCAGCCGGATTCGTTCCCGCGCGGAAGCCCTCAAATGCGGCATGCCGTGGTGGAAATACATTTCCAATCGTGCCCTGACCGCGATGGAGAATATCGCCCTCGGCCAGAACCTCGGCGATTTTCACAGCGGCTTCCGCGTTTATCGGCGTTCGGTTCTGGAGACGCTCCCCTTCGAACGCAACTCGAACGATTTCGTTTTCGACACGCAATTCCTCGCCCAAACGGTCCATTTCGGCTTCCGGCTCGGCGACATTCCCGTCCCCGTTCGCTACTTCGACGAAGCCAGCAGCATCAATTTCAAGCGGAGTTCGATCTACGGCATTCGCACCCTGACCACGATGGCGCGTTACTGGATGCACCATTGCCGGTTGTGGCGGTCACGGCTATTCAAGCCATTGACCGACGCTGAACGGCGTGAGCGGTCGAAGATCCTCGGCGAATAAACACGCTTTTTTAGCCGCTTGTGGTTGGATTCCGGAGACTCGCGCGACGACTCTCCCTTCAATCACTTCCGTCCGAACAGATGACTTCCTACTTCAAAATTCGAAAGGGTTCCCTCATGCGCATGGCCTATCTCCTCACGTCCCTGCTCTCCATACTCGCCTTACCTGTCTTTGCCGAGGACTCGGCCCCTCTCAAGAAGGGCGACAAGGTCATTTTCCTCGGTGATTCCATCACCCAAGGCGGCGGCGGACCCAAGGGCTACGTCACACTGATCAAGAACGCCTTCACCGAGAAGGGCATCGAGGTCGTCAACGCCGGAATTAGTGGCAACAAGGTGCCGAACCTGCAAGGCCGCCTCGAAAAAGACGTCCTCGCCAAGAAGCCGACCCTCGTAGTCATCTACATCGGCATCAACGACGTCTGGCACGGCGCGATCGACCCCACCAAAGGTACGACCAAAGAGAAGTTCGAAGAAGGGATGAAGGATATCGTCGACCGCATTCAGAAGGCCGGCGGCAAAGTGGTCCTCTGCACCCCCACGGTCATCGGTGAGAAAACGGGCGGAGCGAACAAGCTCGACGCCAAACTCGACGAATACTCCGACATCACCCGCAAGCTAGCTAAAGAACTGAAGCTCCCCTTGGTCGACCTCCGCAAGGCCTTCCTCGATCATCTGAAGTCAAACAACCCCGACAACAAGGAAAGTAAGGTTTTGACCAGCGACACCGTTCATCTCAACGAGGCCGGCAATAAGCTGGTGGCGGAGACGATGTTGAAGGTGATTGATAAGTGAGTAGCGCAGATCCCCGAGATTCGCAAAGCCTCACCTCGGGGCTTGGTTGAAGATTCTCACAAGCCCCGAGGCGAGGCTTTGCGAGCCTCGGGGATCCG
>JAIOQJ010000512.1 GCA_021413475.1 Planctomycetota bacterium
CTCGCCGAGCGTTACGCGACCCATTTTGGCTGGAGCCCGCCACGGCCGTGCTGTATCGAAATCGAAGTGGCCGACCTCCGATTAAAAGTCGCGATCCATTACCGCGTGTACCGGACACTAATCACATCGCGGACGACGCCGATGGTGCGTTTCGTTTCCGGAAGGTCAACTTTGACGGGCGGGCCGAAACCGGTCTCGTTGCCGCCGGTGCGTGCGCCCTTTTCATCTTCGGGGATATTCTGGCCGCTCCACGCGAGAGCGAACGTCACAGTCAGCACTCCGACTTTGCCGCGGCCAACACTTGGCTGCGTGGAGATCGCACCCTTGCCGTATTCCGTGATCAGGAACGAATCGGCCTTGCTATTGGTCTTGAACCAGCCGGTGATGATGAACGACGATTTGGGCGGCACGATGAAAGTGCTGTATTTGGGTCGGCCTTCCGGCGTGCGCACCTCGCTGAAAGTGAAGACATCGAGGCCGTCGATCGTCAGGGTCACGGCCGCGTCGTGCGGCGTGTTGTTGAAGACACGCACGGCGTAGACGTCATTCCGCTGAATGTTCGCCTCTGCTCCGTTCGCTCCCTTGCCGATCGGGATCGGCGCGATGTTCTCCCAGCCGGCGGCGTCCTTCGGTGCGCTCTCCAGCAACGTCGTCAGCAGTTCGAGTTCGAACGGGCTTTCCTTGCTGGTCTTGATCCGCGTGTTTGCCGGCTGTTCGATCTTCGGCTCGTCGATGCTTTTCTTGATGCGCTCGTTCAACTGCTCGCGGGTCTCGCGCGGCGGGAGTGGTGTCGTGCGGGCCGTCATCACCGCCAGCACATCCGAATCGACGATTTTAAGTTTCTCCTGGTTGAACTTCTGGCTAAGTTCACCGACTTTCTCCCCGTTGTTCTTCTCGATGTTCAGCGTGAGTTCGAAGAAGCTCAGTCCGTTGTCGGGTTTCTTGAAGCTATACTTGCCGGAGAGCCGCAACAGGGCCTTGGGATCGACGATTCCCTTTTGCGTCACTTCGAGTTCTTGCTGGAGCAATTGCTCGATACCGGGGCCGAAGTTCATGGCGTCCACGCCGGCACCGGCAAATTGATCGACGGCGATGCTCGTCTGTCCTTCTTCCTTGACGATCTTCTGAATCTTCTCCGCCAGTGGCTTGATATCCTTGCGGATTTTCTCGTTCACCGTGGCAGAAGACGCCCCGGTACTCATGAGCGAAACGACGATCGCAAATAGGAAACCGTATCGCATAAATCACCTTTGATGTTAGATGGTATTTTGATTTTAGGTTCAGGAACTAAGTTTACTCTTTCGCACCCAACACATGGACCGGTTTGCCAAGATCCAGTTCGCGGGCCACACGCTGCATGAGCGAGTTGGCACCGCGTTCCCATTCGTTGCGTTTAATCACACCGCGCTCGGCCATGAGCACGCCCAGGCCGAGTTCGCGGAGTTTTTTGTTCCCTTGAATCATCGTTTTGAACTGCTCGGGTTTATCGAGGCCCAGTTCACAAGCGGCAGTGGCGGCATCGAGTTCCTGCAACCCGTACAGCCGGGCGATCTCGCCGATCGGCTCGGCCGGCAGATCCTTGATCGACTTGGCGATAAAGGGTTTCATCGCTTTTTCGCAGGCTTTCAGGAAACGGTCCTCGTCGTCTTGGATCAATTCCACCATCTTTTTGGCTTCCGGGTAAAGGCGTTCAACCTTTCGCTTGGCATCGCCAAATACGGAGTTGCCGGCGCGGATCGCATCGGCGGGCGGCTTGACCACGCCATACTTGTGGCAGGCCATGCAGGAAAGCCCATTGACAATCAGATTGCTTCCCGACGTCTTCTGAGAATCGCTGACCACGTCAATCGGCCCCTCATCGATCCGCCCATCCTTGGCGTCCACAAGCATGTAACCATTCAGGCCGTTCGGCAGGCTAAAGACGATCTCGCCGCCGTCGTGCTGGAACGCCTGAGCCGCGTATTTGTTGCCTTTGAATTCAGGGCCCAGCGGGAAGCGAATCAGGTCGTTGTTGCCGGCATTGTTTTTCTTGAAGTCGTAGCTCTTCCAGTAGGCACCGTAAGACGCATCATGCCGTTCGATCAACCGATTCTGCTCTGAGACACCGCTCTTGATGAAGCCGGCTCGATCCAGTCGATCGCGCCCGAAGTTCAGGGGAATATCGACATCCAGTTTCTTCTCCAGTTCGACGGCGTTCTTGGGGATGCGTAGCAACACATGGTAAAGCGGCGGCCGGGTCGCGGTGGCGATGAACCAGTCGGCCCGAATGATCGGAATCGAACAATCGGTGAGGGTTCGGACGTCTTCATCGAGCTTCTGCAAGTCGCGGTCGGCGTGTTCGGAGTAAGAGACGCCGTAGGGATAGGCCGCCATGATCGCCGTCCAGAGATGGTCGCGGTCCCAGTCGTAGTCACGCAGATCCACGGCGAAGACGGTCTGGTCCTTGTCGATCGCCTTGGGGACGGCGATGCGCGGCTTCCACGACAGGCTGTTGATCGCCTTGGAAAGGGCGGCCCGGTAACTGCCGAGGTCGTCGTCGGGCACCCGTGCGTTGTTGTAAAGCTGCATGATCGTGAAGTATCGGATGTACGGCCGATCCTGCTGATCGACGTCGCGGAGATGATCGCGCACGGCCGTCAGCATTGCCTTGGGCGACACATACCGACGGGCCGCTTCGGCCTTGGGCTCGGCTTTCGCATCGGCGACAACTTCCACTCGCGGGTAAGTCGATGCACCCGCTTCGATCCACTTCTTGATAATTTCCAGGTCGGCATCGCTGGGTCGGTTCTGAATGTCCTTGGGCGGCATGTTCTTCTTCACGCCGGCCCGCTGCCAGAGCTTCGATTCGTCGAGTTTGCCGGGTACGACGACCGGCTTCTCGCCCTGGAGTTCGGCCAACAGGGTTTGCTCGTTCATGACGTCGAAATTGCCGCCCGCCGACCCTTCGCCGTTGTGGCAACGCTGACAATGGGTCTTGAGTACGGTCCGGGCCTGGGCGGCCAGGCTGGGGTCAGCGAAAAGCGAACCGGGCAGAGCCAACAGGCCGAGCAACCCGGAAATAAACGCGATCTTCATGGGACAGGCTCCGATGTGTGTTGGAGTTATGATCGCTGAGGATAACGGGTGAGGGGAAGAAAAATTCTGGGAATTTCGCGAATAATCTAGCGAGGCTTCGCCTCAGACCGATGAGGTTCTTTGTTCGTAGTGACCCGCTTCAGCGGGTCCAGGCGCTCAGACCCGCTGAAGCGGGTCACTACGAACCAAAAACGGGTGCTGAAAACTTGATTCATCCGCTATGAGTTTTCAGGAAAAAGTAACCTAGCACCGCGATGTACACGAACGAAGAAGAAGGTGGTTTCAGCACACGATTACTGCGGAGACTTCTTGGCAGAAGGGTTCTCACGATCACAATTTTGAGCTTGGGGCGGGATCGTCCAAATCGAGTGATTTGAGCATCGTTTCCACCGAGAACGACTTATCGCGATTTTCGTAGCGATGTTGCAGTTCGGCACGCTCCCCGGGCGTCAATTCCGGCGGCGTCTTGCGGGTCGACTGGAACCGGCTCGATGGCACGAAAGTCCCCAAGCGTTCACCGGTTTTGTCGAGAATGGAAATGAGTTCTCCGTCCTGTTGTTCGACGATCCGCTCGCGCATGATCTCCGCGAGAATCGCCGCTTTTGCGTCAGGCGAACTCTGCCGGACCGTTTCCAGGATGGGTGCTTCCGTGGTCTTCAACATGGTCAAGCCTCAAGAATCGATCTACCGCGTCGCTCGTCAGATCGTCGAAATTGTCGAATCGCCGCAAATTTTTTGGCGATCTTCCTTTCTGAAATGATACTCGATCCGAAGGTGAAAATGCAAATCGAAAGCAATCCTCACGGCAGAACAGCAACACGAAACCCGACGTTATAGTCGCGATTGACCGGCGCTAGGATGTATCGGTAGGCTGCGCTACATCTCCTAGGAAAGCTGCTCCAAGAGCCACCCCGCAAGGCGCGCCGGTCGTTCGATTGCTTGGCTGTTTGGATTTGATTACCGCCCTTCGGTAAGTCCGCATATTTCCCGTAGAAGTCCTCACACCACTCATATGCGTTTCCGTGCATGTCATACAGCCCGAATTCGTTCGGCTTGTACTTTCCGGTCGCCGCCATGAAGGCATGGCCATCGGATGCTTTGATGCCGTGATTCAGTCCGGTTTTCCCTCGATAGTCCGCGTCAGCCACATTGCCGTACTCGGCAAGCCCTTCTTCTTCATCGCCAAATGCGAAACGAGACTTGCTACCGGCCCGGCAAGCATATTCCCATTCCGCTTCCCCTGGCAAGCGTACGTTCTTGAGGCGCACCTTGCCGTCCCCCTTCTTCGCCATCCACTCGCAGAACTGCTTCGCATCGTTCCAAGTGACGTTTACCACCGGATGCTCGTCTGTCTGTGTGAAACCCGCATTTTTCCAGGTGTACTTCTTGTCGCGGCCTTCGAACTTCTTGTCGGTGTCGTTCCAGCCCCAGCCGCCATCGTCTTCCTCGGCTTCGGTCTTGTAGCCAGTCTCTTCAACGAAACGCCGAAACTGTCCCCGCGTGATTTCTAACTGGCCGATGTAGTAGTCATCGGTAAACGTGATGTCGCGCTGCTCTTCGTTGTCTTCACGACCTTTCTCCTCTTGCGGTGAGCCAATCGTAAACGTCTTTCCCTTTGCCGCGATCTTCACCAGTCGCAACTCCACGCCCTTGCCGAGGTCGTAGATCAGGTACTCGAATTCCTTATTGAGCTTGGCATCGCGGGCCCGAACGATTCGCGGATTGGTTAGTTCCGCCTTTGAATCGACACCGCCGAGCGACACCAGCACCGGCGGGGCACCCGACAGATTGCCCATCTCGTTGGGATGCTGAAGGCGTTTGTCGCCGAACAATTTCGGCACCGCGATGGGTACTTGCTTTTTCACGTAGGCACGCAGCGAATCCCAGGTGACTTCGTCGCCGTCTTTCGCCGCCCCTTCCATTCCTTTGATGACGTGGTAGAAGAACACGCCGTGTTGCAGTTCCTTGTGTTCGTTGGCGAATTCGCCGTCGGAACAACTCATCAAGACGCCGACACCTTTGGGCGGTAGCGGCGTATCGTCGGCACCGCCGCGGATGCCGCGTTTACCGTCGTTCCGGCAGGCATCGACCAGCACCAACTTCACGCCGGCGTAACTCTCTTGCAATTTCTGGTAGGTTGCGGTGAGAGAAACCAACGTTCGCGTCTGTGTGTCGAATGGCTTGGCGTCAGTCGGGCAGAAATAGCAGTCCTTGCCGAACTGAAGGCCGTGGCCCGCGAAGGCGATGATCAGCGTATCGTTCTTCTTGTACTTGCCGAGGATCTCATCCAGCGCCGCTTCGATATTCATTTTAGTCGGCTTCCCGGCCGTTGAATCCGTGAGCAAGGAAACGTCGTATTCGTGTTTTTTCAGGAGATCCGCGAGCTTGGCGGCATCGTTGACCGCATAATCGAGTTTGGCGAGGTCGCCATGATCGTATTCATTGACGCCGACCAGAAGGGCGTATTTTTTGCCCTCGGCGAGGACCGAGGATGACGATGTCAGCAGGAACGCGACAAGTAGATAACTATAACGTTTCATGGTCATCCTCACAGCATTGGTCTGGCGGACACATTGGCATGCCCGCGACGAGAACGCGCAGTATAGAAAGCGATCACGGTGAAACGCCCAGGCGCTTGAGCGCATCCCTCGCGGGGGCGAACCCCCCGGTTGCGGCCTTCTTGTATAGCTCGATCGCTTTTCCGAGGTCCTTGGTAACACCAGAACCTTCCTCGTAATGGGTTCCGAGATGGTACATCCCGATCGGATCACCGCGCTCCGCGGACTTTGCAAGCCACTCCACGGCCTTGCCTTCGTCTTTATTGGTGCCGCGACCCTCCTTATAGATCACGCCCAACGACTGCATGCCGTTAGCATTCCCGGCTTCCGCGCTCTTCGAGTACCACTCGAAGGCTTTGATGAGATCTCGGTCGACACCCGTGCCGTTTGTGTAGCACCGGCCGAGGTTGTTCATCGACCACGTGATGCCCAGGTCGGCCGCCTTGCGATACTGCTCCACGGCAAAAAATTCGTCCTTATTCACGCCACGGCCAAAGAAGAAGCAGTTGCCGTATTCGTTGAGCGCCAGCCCGATCCGCTTATTGGCCGCCTTCTGGTAGTACTCGAATGCCTTGTTATAGTCGCGGTCCACCCCACTTCCGTCCGCCAAACACCGGGCATACAAATACTGCCCTATGGCGGAGCCATTTTCCGCGGCCTTCTTCCACGCCGAGACATGTTCGGGAGCGAGCTTCTTGATTTCCTCATGGACCCCCCTTATCCGGGCCACCTCCTCGATCCGCCGCCATTCTCGCAGTAGTGTCTGATCTGCCCGATTGATGAGAAAGAGCTGGCCTGAAGCATCGGGGATCTTTAGGTTCGGCGTTTGCTTGGCACCTCCGCCAATAACGGTCGCCACCGTCTTCGGCACTCGCTTGTTCACGTAGACTGCCAGACTCAAAAAGTCGATCTGGTCATCTTCCGCATCGGCCTTGCCGCGCAACCCTTCCAAAACGTGGTAGAAAAATACGCCGTGCTTGAGCGAATTATGCTCGAACGCCTTCTGGTCCTTGCTGCAACTGAAGAAGGCATACACCCCGCGCGGCGGCACCCGGTCGAGCAGATCGTTTTCCAGATTGCGGCCGCGGCCTTGCTGCGGATCGGTGCGGCAACAATCGGCGAGCAGCACCTTTGCCGAGGCGTTGCAGGCTTGCAGTTCCTTGTAGATGTGCTCCAGCGAAACCAACGACTTTTTCTCCTCGGCGAACGGTTTGGCGTCCTTCGGGCAGAAATAGGCGTCGGCATCGTCGTTGAATTGCAGGCCGTGTCCTGCCAGGCCGATCAGGATCAGGTCGTCGCGATCCCGCTTCGCCAGCATCGTCTTCAATTGCTTCTCGATGTTCGCCTTAGTCGGCACCAAGTCCGCGTTCGCCTTGCCCTCGGTATCGGTGAGCAAGATGACGGTGTAATTGGCTTCACGCAAAACCTTGGCCATCTCGGTCGCGTCGTTCTCGGTGAAATCGAGGACGGAGAGATTGGCGTGGTCGTATCGCTTCACGCCGACGAGTAGGGCGTATCGCTTTCCCTCGGCGAGGGCGGATGATGCCCCCGAGAGCATAAGCACGATCAAAAGAAGCCATCGGTGAAATGCGATCATGGGCCTGCTCACATATTGATTGATAAGAGGATTGCTCAGTCACTTCGTCAGGAGAACGGACGTGCGGAGCGAATCTTCTGATCTTTTTCGTTGATGATCAAAAACATCTGTCGCCGATGAAGTCAACGATCGCAGAAGTATACGGCGATACACACTTCTCTTGCCAGCAAATTCGTACGCGAGAGTGCGGCCATGCGAGCAAGGCAATTCCTGCATTTACTTCAATTCCAACACCTCAACCCGCTTGAAGATGACCTCGGTGGCGGACCCGATAACTTGCAGCGCGAAGTGGCCCTTCGTGAAGTGCCTGTGCGGATCCTTCCAGTCGACCGTGGTCTTGCCGTTCACCTTGATAATAAGGTGGTTGTCGATGGCAATGACCTCTTGCGTGAACCATTCGTCGCGCTTATGCAGGGGAGTATTCACAACAATCTCATTTCGATACTCGCCCAGTCTCGTTCCGCGGGCAGGAAAGAGACTCCCCGTCAATGGGCCGGCATTGCCCAGGTAAATCTGCGCCTCGTAGCCAGCGAGGAAATTGGTGCCGAACTTGGCCCTGAAGAACTGCCCGCTGTTGCCGAGGTTGCCACCGTCGTTGATTTTGGCCTCAATTAGAAAATGGAAGTTGGAGTAGTCGTCGCGATCACTGAACAAATGATGGCGTGCCCCGGTGCCAACAAGCATGCCATTGCGGATGCGCCAGAGTGCAATTGTCGTGTTATCGAGGAGTTTGCCGTCGTAACCAACGAGTTTTCCGTCAAGCACGATCTTGCTCACACTTGCAACTTCATCACTCGGCTTGTCGGGCATCTTCCAACCAGTCAGGTCATTACCGTTAAAGAGCGAGACCCAGCCATTCAAGAGCACGGGCGAAGTCCCCGATAGATTGCCCACTTCGTTGGGGTTCTGCCGCCGTTGGTCCTTAAACAGCTTCGACATCGCCCCCGGCACTTCGTCCTTCACATATGCCCGCAACGAATCCCAGGTCACGACGTTCTTCTTGTTCTTCGCTTCCCCCTCCAGGCCCTTGATGACGTGATAGAAAAACACGCCGTGTTTCAGTTCTTCCGATTCCGAGGCCTTTTCTCCATCCGAACAACTCATCAAGACGCCGATTCCCTTGGGCGGTAGCGGTGCGTCGTTGCTGCCGCCGCGGATGCCACGGCCGCCATCGTCGCGGCAAGCATCGATCAACATTAGCTTGACGCCGTCGAAGGCTTTTTCCAATTTGCTGTAGACCTCGGTCAATGAAACGAGCGTCTTGGTTTCATCCGGAAATGGCTTGGCGTCGCGGGGACAGAAGTAGCAATCCTTGCCGAATTGCAGGCCGTGCCCCGCGTAACCGAGTACGATCGTGTCGTTCTTCTTGTACTTACCAAGAACATCTTCCAAGGCGGCCTCGATGTTCTTCTTGGTCGGCTCCTTCCCGGATTTGTCGGTGAGCAGCGTCACCTCGTAGCCGTGCTTTTTCAGCAATTCCGCCATCTTGGCCGCGTCGTTCATGGCGTAGTCGAGCTTCGGCAGTTTGGCGTGGTCGTATTCGTTGATGCCGACGAGGATGGCGTAGCGATTGCCTTCCGCATGGACGGACAGTGGCAGCAGGAGCAAGATGATGGTGGCGAGGCGTTTCATGGGAAGGCTCCGGATCAATTTGCACCAGATCATGAAAATCATCAGAATGTTATACCGCGCTTGGAGAGTATCCGGCGAAACAAAAACGCGAGGTGCCAGCGAACGGGGGTTGAAACCGTTGCCTTCTTACATGGGAGAACGGAGAGACTGACGAGATCTTCCAGGATTCTTCGAGAAAAATGATGATGAATGTAGCGTGCTTTATGCAAAATACGGGCGGGATAGATCTTTGACATCGCTGCGATCGTTTGATAAACTCCCACCTTGCGTGGCATCGTAGCTAGAACAAACTTCTGTCCTTGCCTGTTCGGTTAATGAGAACGATCCCAACGGGAGTTCGCCATGAATCTTTCGACAATTCGGGTTCCCCGAGGAGCCTTCGCGGGTATGGTGGCTTGGTTTGGGATGTTTGTCTGCTGGGACGGGAAGGCGCTCGGTGAATCGGACTATGTTTCCCCTTGGACACAGAACCGGCAAGGGTTCGGTCCCTGGGGGAGTAATATCCCCAACGACGTCAATGCCGGCCGACCGTGGATGGTCAGGCCAGCGCCGACTCCCATAATGCCGTCATACCCTCAAACTCCACAACCAAGCCTAGTTGTTTCGAATCCGACAGTCCCGCGCGAACTGTCGCCTTCGTCAGCACTTGTCGATGATCCGGATGGATTACCGGAAGCCACTCCCATCGCGAATGGAAAACCTGCCGAAGCAGCGAAAGCGAGCGGAGGAAAAGGGTGGTACTGGTGGGCACTCGCTGGGGTGCTGGGCGCGGGCGGTTTGTCAGCGTTGTTCGGTCGACGCAGGTGGGGACTGATCCTCGCTGTCGGCGGAACGCTCGTGCTGGGCGTTGTTTGGTTGGTTCAACCGAACGCGCGGAACATCGCGAGCGATGGGAGTCCGGAATCCGTTTCCTTAACAGACGGGAAAAAGAGCTTTCATCCCGTTCCCGATTTCGAAACCTTCAAAGAGAAAATTGTTAGCCCGAATCCTTACTATCGGGCTCAGGCGATACGATATGGGCATTTGTTCGGCGAAAAGGCATACCCTTTTTTGGAAGTCGAGGCGATGGCCGGTTCGATTGACGCTAAGCAAGCACTTTACCGGGTGGATCCCGTTCGGCGGATTCTGTCGCTGATGAAGCTCGCTCTGCAATACGGGAAAGACGGGAATGACGAGCGGATGAAAAAACTCAGCGGCGAGGCGATTTTTGATCTTCAATCGGCGATGGTATACCCTGGTCCTTATCCTCCCTTTCCCAGCAATACCTACCTTTTTGCTGCCAGTCAAGAAGCCGCTCCCACCGAGATACTTCTCGAAATAGTGTCGACGAAAGGCGCGATATTTCGGCATGATTGGCGGGCTGACAATTACGAGTATTCTCGTGCTCGCTCAATTCTACTACAGCGATTGGCAGGAGTGTCGGCGACGCAGAAGAGCAACGAAGATATCGAAAACGATCTCTTTCAAGGAAAAATCGGTAAAGAGCAATTTCTTCGTGCCATTGCCAACCGCCATGTTGAGTGGTTGATCCAGAACGCGGAGATAAGCCCCAACGATTATCGGCCGCTAAAAATTGAAATGCTACCGGACGTCTGCAAAGTAGCACCGAGCGCGTTAGCGAAACTTCAGCGTGCGTATGCGAGTTTCCTCTCCTCGAAAAATTATGGTGATTTAGCACACGCCGTCCGTGCCATCGCCGCCAGTGGAGACGAAGGCGAAGAGTTTCTGGCTCGAGATTTGTTGATCATTCGCGGCGAACCGGGAAAAATTCGGCCGATTCAGCTAGGGAGACTGCAGGTAAAATTGCTTGATTCGCCCTCCCCCAAACTTCGGGATGCCGCCCAAGTTGCGGTTAGAGAATGGCTGGCGGAGATTCGCGAAAACAAGCCGATCCAGCAGAATCAATTTGAAGACGCTGACCGTGTCGAACTTCAAGGCTTTCTCCTTCTCACATTGGCTGCGGCAGGCGACCAATATGCGTACGCTGAAATGCGCACAAAGAGACTTTCACTGCTCGAAAGTTATTCCGCCTATTCTCTGAATTATGGCACTTGGGGTCCTTGGCACAAGAGCGACGCCGCTAAGCGGGAACTGGGGGAACGGGTGCAAGAGGTGAAAACGGTAATCGAGTCCGGCAAACCGATACCGGAAGAGCTCCGCTGGCTCCTGTTCAAATATCCGAAAGAATTCGGAAATGCTCACGATTTTTACTTGCATCACGTCTACCGCGAACCCCAAACGGATGACGATGCCTACCGCACCTTGAGCGAGATGTTGGCACTGGGAATCGACTGCAGCAAGGTTCTGGCGATGCTACTGAAGCGTGAGCGGGCGACCACCTTGGATCTCGAGGGACTCTACCTGAGATTGAGTGCGAATGATTTCAGGAAGCTGTTGCCGTCGCTGATCAAATACATGGAAGAAAACGCTAGCTCAGGCTCAATTGCCGGCCTTTGCTTGGCGTGCTACATCCTTCACCAGAACGGGGCGGACGCGAAGGAAGCCGGCCCCGTTCTAGTTCGGCTGGCACGGCAAGGGAACAAATCCTTGCGCATGAACGCGCTGATGGCCTTGGAAAACGTGAAATCGTATAGCGAAGAATCATTTGCCGAGATTGTGCGAGGAGTGAAAAGCCGCGACCGCGAGATTCGGAAAAATGCAATGCGTGCCCTACTTCGATTCGAAGACAGAGCGGCCATTGTGTTCGACGACGTCGCTCCCCTACTAAAAAGTGATGATTCAGAGGAACGCAATGCAGCCGCCTCGCTGCTTTCGTCCATGGGACCGCCGGTCGCTGCTCGCGCCATCGAGGCACTCCAGCCGTTTCCGGAGTTCGGTCGCCAAGTAGAATGGTTGCGAAGCGTAAATTAATGATTGACGAAAGACTGAGCGACAATCGTTCGTGCAGAATTTCACACCGGGGTACCCGATGGTTCGCAAACGCCTGTACGTTTATATCAAAGACGACGAAGCGCCGATCTGGTTCCGATTCTTGATCGGCTTGATACTCTGCTCAATTGGCGCGGGTGCCTTGGCGTTGTTCGACCTGCATGCCTCCTATTGGCTCATTCCCGTCATTATCTGCATCGCTATCGGCGGCTTGGTCATCCTCTTCGCAGGGTATTCGAGCCTCGGCCCGAGAGGGGTCGCGGCTTGCACTGTCCATGAAGGCGGGATCCATCTCAATATCGAACCACCCGTGTATTTCGCTTGGTCCGATGTCGGATCGACGATTTTCGAGGGTGAAGGCAATAACGCCCGATTGAAAATCATCGACCGCGAGGGCAATCAGACGGCGATCAAACTACACCGTTGCGCGGTGAAAATCGATACGTTGAAGAACGCGATCGACGTTTGTTCGCGTCATCCCGATTCCGAGACTTTGTTTCTTACGTGCCCCGCTTGCCACTTCTCGGTCGATACTCTGAAGGAATACACGGTCGGCAATTTCCTTCTCTTGTTCGTCGTGGGTGCTTTGAAAAAGCAGCGAGTCATTGCCTGCCCTTCGTGCATGCGATCGCACGCACTTCAAATGCTTGCCGGCAATCTCTTAAGCGCTAACCTTCTCTGGCCCATCATCGTGCTTCCTTGGGGAACTTGGCTTCTCGCGCGATCGTTCTTCGGGAAAGGGCATTCGAATGATGTCATGCTCTCTTTGAATTGACGCCATGGGGGAAACAATGGCGTCAAAAACATGACCGAAAGAAAATGAACCGTCTTGCTCAACCGCGCAGATTCTCCGCCCGAGAGCGAAGCGCCGCCGCGATGTCGCGGACAGTTTCATCGACCTCCACGCGTACGCGAATCGGGTCGGTGCCGGCTTCTAGGTCGGCCAGGTGAGTGTTGATTTTTTTGGCCCAGTCGCGGCAGCGGTTTTTCAGCCAGGTCTTCTCGTCGGCCGGCAGCGGTTGGTGCGTCGCCAGTAGCAACATCGAACAGCCCTGGCGAAACTCGTTCAGACGCTTCGACAGGTCAACGGCATTTTCAGGTCGCCTGTCGCTCCATTCCGTGACAGCAACACCCAGCTTCGCCAGGTAATCGGGAGCCGCAAGGTTATTCGGCAGAGCGTCCGGCTTGTTCCAGCCCCAACCGGGAGCGGGTGATTCGTCAGGCTTTTTGGCCACCTCAGTCTTATCCGGGGTGGGACCAGGCGCGCGCCGGTTGATCGCGAAGACGGCAATCAGCACGACCGCCGCGGTGGCGAAGCTCACGACAAACGGATGACGCCAGATCGGTGCGGCCGGTCGCGCCGGCATCGCTGGCTCGACGTCCTTTTCAAGTCGCCGCCGACCGTTCGCTGTCAGAAGAGTGAGATCTTCGTCGCTCGCCGCCACTTTATCCCAGTAAGGTCCCCCCTCGGATAGGACCGCCTCTTGGAGTGTCAGCAGCAAGTCAGGTTGCTTGAGCAAGGCGATAAGCCGGTGATGCGGAATCGCGGCCAGTCCTCGTTCCATGATCTCGACGAATACGTCGCCGAGCAATTCTTCGAACGTGCCGGCCGGGGCCGGGGCAGACCGATGGACGGCCGCCAATTCTTCAACAACGGCGCGCAAGTGCCGGCCGGCGATCTGTTCATCCAACCAACGGCCCAGATCTCGAGATTCAGCGGGAATCGTCATGGCATGTATCATTCGTCGGCCCATTCTTTCATGCAGTTTTCCAGCCGGTCCTTGGCCTGGAAGAAGAGCTTGTGCGCCTGCGGGGTCTTGATGCCTATACGCAGGCAAATTTGCTCGTAATCTTCGCCGCCGAGCTTGCCGCGAACGACGGTTCCCTGGTCGCCTGGAAGATGATCGAGGCACTTTTCCAAACGGACGCGCCGTTCGGATTCCAAGGCCAGGCGCACGGGCGACTGACCGGATTCCGGTTCGATCTCACCGAGCATGCCGGCTCGCTTTTTCCGCCGATGATCGATGGCAAGATTGCGGGCGATCTGAAAAAGCCAGCCGCGAAAGTGCCCCTCGAAGGGCTTGCTTTCGGACTGCTTCCAGACGCGGATCCACACATCGTGGTGAATGTCCTCGAGTTCCGCCTGGGGAACGCCCTGTCCGGCAAGAAACGCCAATACTCGCCGGGCGTATCGCCCGTAGAGAGCGGTCACGTCCCGGCGAGCGGCGAGTGATTCATCTGAGGCATTTTGGGATGGGTCGCTTAGAGGAGTCATGCCGTAAGCTTGCCGACCCCACCCCAGAATGTCAAGTATCATGGCTCAATCGCAAACCTTGACCCATTTAACGTAAGCGACTTGTTTCTGAACCGGAACCTGCACGTCGCGGGTGCAAGTGACCTCTTTCGCGTACGGTTTGCCGCAATGGTCATAGCAAACCACCTTTTTGACGTAAGTTTCTTGTTGAACGACATACTCAGTCACCGTCTTGTAGCATACTTGCTTGACGTAGCGGCAACACGGCTCGGAAGCGGAACTCAGCGACGGGGCGGTGAACAGGGCTGCGGCAACGGTTGCGGCGGTCAGGAACTTGCGGAACATGGTCGTCTCCTCGGTTTGGTTTGGTTGATCTTTCGCTCACGACAAACAGGAAAACGAAGGCGGCGGAAGAATCTTCCGAGAAAATTGAAAATAATCGACTCACGCCTTTGTTTCCCAATCGGGCAGACAGCCAGCGCGAACGCAAGTTTGTTGCTTCGTGACAAATGCAGAGCCTGGAATGTCAACGCCCTGCGCACGCAAGCGCGTATCTTGTGCGTGCCATCCCTGGACTTTCATAAGGGGAACGACATAACGACTGAACCAGCTTTCGCGAGGCCGATCTTGCGATCCTCTTGGCGGTTTCCTCGCTTTTGCTCAAACGACAAGAGAGGGCCCAATCACGGAATGGATTCTTTCCGCACTGATGCTCGCACTAGCCGCACCGACCACGCTCTGGATGGCCGGTGCGATTCGCTACGATTTGTGCCAAACGGACACGTTGGGTCGATTGTTCGCGGCGTGTTGGGTTGTTAGCGTCGGTTTCCTTTTCGCGGTCTGGCAACCAGTTTGGCAGCCGTTCGCGTTTCTGATGGGAGTCACCGGAATTTTCCTCGTCTGGTGGTTGCGGCTGAAGCCGAGCCACGACCGCGACTGGGACCCAAGCGTGGCGGTACTACCGCGAGTTTCGCGCCACGAGGATGAACTCACACTTGAGAACGTCCGCAACTTCGAATATCGTTCGCTAAACGATTTCACCCCGCGTTACGAGACCCGCACGGTCCACTTCTCGAATTTACGGGGCGCGGACATCATCTTCTTCAACTGGGGCTCGCCGTGGATGAGCCACCCCGTGCTGGTCTTCGATTTTGGCACCGACGGCCGCATCTGCATCTCGATCGAGGTGCGATACCGAAAAGGGCAGAAATACGCGATCGTCCGTAGTTTCTACCGTCAGCAGGAGTTGATCTACCTGGTAGCTGACGAACGCGACGTGATTCTGCGGCGGACGAAACATTCCCCGAACCAGACCGCTCACCTGTACCACATGACCGTGAGCCTGGATATTGTGCAAAAAGCGTTCCTTGATTACGTCGGAGCGATCAACGACCTGTACGAAACGCCGCACTGGTACCACGGCCTGTTCCGAAATTGCACCACCACGTTTTACCGCCTCCCAAGCAGCCGATCGTTGCGCGATTTTCGCGTGCTCCTCAACGGCCGGCTCGACCTCGCCTTGTATGAGAATGGCCGGTTGGATCGTTCACTCCCTTTCGACGAACTGAAACGACTCGCCCTGATTAACGATATCGCGAATGGCGCTCCCGAGGCCGACTTCGGGGGTCACCTCCGCCGCGAACTGGAAAGGCGCTGCCATGAACAATGAAATTCCCGCGTTGTTGAAAGTCCACGAGTATTTCCGGGGCGCAAGCGAAGAGGCCTTGCGGGACGTGCTGGATGTCGGCAGGATTCGGCACTTCGAGGCTGGTGAGATCGTGCATCAGCCCGAGGAATCTGTCGTAATGGTCGAGTTTATTCTCCGAGGCCGCTTGAAGTCGGTAAAAGTCGATACGCGGGGTCGAGAAACTCTGTTCCGCTTTCTCGAGCGAGGCGAGCAGTTCGGCATGATGGCCGGAGCGCTCCATGAACCCATTCCGCTTCGCGTGTTCTCGCTCGAGCCTTCGACGGTCTTGCAGGTGGACTACGAAACGGCAATGGAGTTGACGCTCAAGCACCCGGATCTGCGTCAGATATGGCTGAGAACTTACGCGAGCAGTTTGAAGAAGCACTTTTTCGGCAGCACGTCCAGCCGTGCCCCGATGATACTTGTTCTGATCCACGAATCCCCCGCTTCTCGCTCCACTGCCGAACTGCTTCTGAGCCGCCTCCGCGAAGTCGGCGAGGAAATCGCCGTCTTCAGCGATTCGGACGATTGGCACAAACAGCCAGGAATGCGGTTCCGTTCACTCACGGTGGCCGGCCGCCCGCTGGAACCGGAACAAATTCGTCAACAAGTGGCCGAATGGAAGGATACGCACCGGATCGTCTTCGACATCCACGCTCAAATGACACTCGACGGTGCGGAGCGGGTGATGAAGCTCGCTGATCGCGCGGTGTACTTCGTTCCAGCGAAGGAGGGAGAGGCCGCGGTCGCACGGTTACGGGGGATGGATGTCGCCGCGCGCGGTTGGCGCGACAAGCTCAGCATCGCCTGGTTGCTCGAGGAAGGGCGGACGGTTGCCCCAGCTATTCCGGGCCTCCACGATTTTATTTGCCGCGACTTCAAGCTTGCCGCCCCCGCGCCACTTCCGTGGAGCCGATCGCTCAGCAGCGGGCTGGAACGTCTGGTTCACGACCTTCGCGGCGTCCGAATCGGCGTGGCCCTTGGCGGAGGTGCTGCCCGCGGCATGTCTCACCTCGGCGTCCTCAAGGCACTTGAACAAAATGGGATTGTCGTGGACATGGTTGCCGGTACGAGCGCCGGTGCGATGACCGGCATCATGTACGCGACGGGGCTCGATGCGGACTATAGCGCCAATCAATTCGCCACGGATCTCCGCCCTTCCTGGATTTTTCGCCGCCTGCCGAGCGGCAAGCAACTTTACCTACTTTACAAATACCGCCGCGGGCACTTCGATCCAATGCTCCGCAAGTACCTTCAAAACTGGCGGCTCGAACAACTCTCCCTCCCTTGCCTCTCCGTCACCGTCGATCTGGTGAGCGGGAGTTCCGTGGTTCGCGAGCGCGGCGATGCCACCCACGCGGTGCTCGAGAGCATCAACCTGCCCGTCCTTTCGACCCCGATCGTCCGCGATGGGCAGGCGCTGATCGACGGCGGGCTGGTGAATAACATCCCTGCGGACGTGCTCGTCGCCATGGGTTGCAACTTCGTGATTGCCGTCAGCGTGACGGCGAAGATGGAAAAGCGGTTCTGCGAAATCACGTCGGAGAAACCGGTCCGGTCGGGGAAGAAACCTTCCACCATTCAAACAATCCTCCGCAGCCTGTTGGTTCAGAACCACAGCTTGAACGCCATTGGGGTGCAGCCGGCGGATGTGGTGATCGAGCCAGACGTGACGGAATTCGACCTGACGGAATTCATGCGGGCGAAAGAACTGGCCGCGATCGGCGAAGCGGCCGCCCTCGAACAGATCCCGAAGATTCAGCAATTGCTCACTCGGCTCGATCCGCAACTATTCCCCTGGTCTGCCGAGGCACGTCGTTGACCAAACCCGAGAATCTTGAATTCGCACACGCGCATTTACCCCGCGTGATTTTGGGATGCGGCCAGCGTGCACATCGCCGGATTGAAATCTTCAATTCTGCGAAACTTGCCATCCAGGCGAATCCTGGTGTTCTCGTTCATCGCCCCTGATGCGCCCATAGAATATTCGTTTCGTTTTCGTCTCGCTTGTATGGGAGCCAGGTCATGCCGCAGGAGTTCGCGCGTTCCGGTATCAAGGTGCGATTCCCGGACAACTGGTTGATCGAGGTCGATGAGACGGAAGATGGCTGGTCGGCGACGATCCAGAGTCCCGATACCGCATTCTTGATGCTCAACCACTATCCCGACGACTACGAGCCGATGGAACTGGCCGATATGGCGCTCGAAGCCATGCGCGAGAGCTACCCTGATCTCGAAGCCGAGGAGATCGTCGAAACGCTGAACGAAAAACCGGTGATCGGTTACGACGTCAATTTCATTGCCCTGGATCTGACCAACACTTGCTGGATCCGGTCGCTGATCGGCCTGGAAGGAAACTTGCTCTTCATGAGCCAGTGCACCGACCAGGAGTTGGAGACGTATGGTTCGACACTTCGCGAGATTGTCGAATCGTTGACATTCGAGGATGAAGATTGATGGAAACGGCCGCGCAAGTGCTGGGCGTGTTCCTGATTTTCGATCTCCTGGCCGCTTTCTTGTTGGTCGGGTTGGTGGCGATCGTGGGCCGGCGCGGGCCAACGAAGGTGCCGCTGAAGCAACTTCTGGGGCCGTTGGTTTTGCTGGCTCTGTGCGCGAGTTTGATTTATGGGTCGTTGTGGATGATGGTACACTTTAGCAATTGATTAAAGTACTCATCTCGCTCCGCGTGATGTTCTTCGCCAGACGGAACGTTTCCCATGCATCGAAGAACATCACGCGGAGCGTGATGAGTACTTTAGAGACCGATCATTGCCTCCCGTGCCGCCGAAATCGTCTCATCGATGTGCGCTTCCGTATGGGCCGTCGAAACGAACGCTGCTTCGAACTGGCTGCATGGCAGATACACGCCGCGATCCATCATGGCCCAGAAGAACTTGGCGAAGCGGGCGGTGTCGCTCTTCTTGGCGGTATCGAGATCGACGACCGGCGTGCCGGTGAAGAAGAACGTCCACATGCTGCCGACGCGATTGATTTGATGGGGAACCTTGGCGTCCGTCGCAGCCTTGGAGAGGCCGTCGCACAAACGACGCGTCATGCGGTCGAGTGCCTCATAGGGATTGGTTTCCTTGAGCACTTGCAGCGTCGCGATGCCGGCCGCCATCGCGACCGGATTGCCGGAGAGCGTGCCCGCCTGAAACACCGGGCCGGCCGGCATGATCTTCTTCATGATGTCCGCCCGACCGCCGTAGGCCCCGACGGGATAACCGCCGCCGACGATCTTGCCAAGCACGCTCACATCGGGCTTCTGCTTCAGCAATTCCTGGGCTCCGCCGAACGCGAGGCGGAAGCCGGTCATCACTTCGTCGTAGATGAGCAAGGCCCCATGTTGCTGCGTCAGGCTGCGAAGTTCGCCGAGGAACTCGCGTGAGGGAACGACCAGGCCCATGTTGCCGACGATCGGTTCCAACATCACGCCGGCGATTTTGTCCCCTTGCGCCTGGAAGGCCGCGCGCAAGGCTTCGACGTCGTTGTAACGCAAGACGATCGTATCCGCGGTGCAACCGGCGGGAACGCCGGGGCTGCTGGGAACGCCGAGCGTCAAGGCACTCGAACCGGCGGAGACCAGTAACGAATCGACGTGCCCGTGATAGCAGCCGGCGAATTTGATGATCTTGTCGCGGCCGGTGAAGCCGCGAGCGAGGCGAATCGCACTCATGGACGCTTCGGTGCCGGAACTGACCATGCGGACCATCTCGACAGAGGGCATGGCCTCGCGGATGAGTTCCGCCAGTTCGGTCTCGCGTTCGCACGGGGCACCGTAGCTGCTTCCCGCCTGCACGGCCTCGATGGCGGCCTTCACGACCACTGGATGAGCATGACCGAGGATCAAGGGTCCCCAGGAACCGATGTAGTCGAGGTAACTGTTGCCATCGAGATCAACGAGATGTGGCCCCTCGCCGCGCGCGATGAAGAGCGGTTGCCCACCGACGCCTCCGAAAGCTCGGGCGGGACTGTTCACGCCGCCGGGGATAACTTGCTGGGCATTCAGAAATGCGGCCTGGCTGCGCGGTCGGCTCTTGGTTGACGACATGATGCTCGCGGGGTTGACGGAGGAAATTCGGTTCGGCGTCGTTGGGACAGTTTAGGCGAAGTCGCGAACGAAGCCAGCGGCATCCCCGACGCGAATTTGTGAGTTTCGTTTGCATAACCGGAGAATCTGGTCTAGATTTCATCGAGCAAACGTTTGTACCGGTTTTGGCGATACAGACGGGGGCAGATGTTCGTGTCTCGCAACGACTCCAAACGCCTTTCATCCTCGAAAGGGCAAAACCGTCGAAAGACGGTGACGCAAAGCTATGGGCCTTCGGCGTTTACACCCCTGACGAATCTGTGCCGATGGTTGCCAGGTTGCCGAAGGGATTGGCAGGTGAAACACCCTTCCATCCCCGAAGCGGTTCCTTTGAGGAACGCGCCTCGCCGGAGTCGCTGGACCGAGTTAAACCGGTTACGCGGGCATCTGCTTCGCTTTTTTCACTTTCTCTCGTTTTTTCCCTCAAGAAATGCCGATTTCTATTTCAGACGAGCGTCGCGGCGTTTCTTCATGGAGGGAATCAAATGCGTCAGGCCTTTATCATCGCGTGGCTGCTCGCCACCTCGGCCGGCGTTCTGGCTCAATCCAATCCTCAAGAACCCAAGGCATTGCCCCCCGCGGTGAATAACGCTCCCGCGGTATCGGGTGCGGCGTTGATTCGTTTTGATGCCACCCATCTCGAAATCAAACGGGTCGACAATCGCCATCAGCTCTGGGCGGGCAAGCAATTCCTGAAAGACTTCGGTCCCTTCGAGCGCGAGGCCTCGGAAGCCTTGCGGCTGGTGCGGGAGCTTGGCTTTACCCAGTACGGAACAATTGCGGGTTCGACTCCCGTCTTCGAATACTGGCTCGCCGACGACGCGGCACTCAAAGGACGCTTGGCTGCTAAGAATGTGATCCTCTTCAATTCGAAGGCACTCAAAGTGGAACAGATCACCGGGGCCTGGATCATCCGCGACGATCGGCAATTGCTTTACAACTTCGGCAACCAGCGTGAGGCGGCCCTGCAAGCTCATGCGACTATCCTCAAGCTCGGTTTCAATCAGCTCGGTTTCGTCGGCACGCCGGTCCCCGTCATGACGTATCTGACCACTGATGCGTATTCGCATCCGATGGACATTTCGAGCTCGCAACCCGATTCGCGCGAGCTCATCGCCAAAGTCGCCGAGCAGGGTCTGGTTTTGCCGGAGGTTGGCTACGTCGGCAGCCGGACACCGATCGAACTTCGCAAACTCGATCTAAACCGCCAGCAAAGTGAATGGGTTCTGGTCCATGGCAAGGACGTGATCGCACGTTTCGGCCCGAACGGCGCGCAAGCACGCGAAGCCTTACGCATGTTGCAAGACGCGCGTGTCACGGAGCTTTGTCTGGTCGGAAAAAGTAGCTTCCCCATCTTTTTGAGCAACGGTCTCGCCCCACGCGGTCCGACCCTCGGCTTCAACAACCAGCGCCTGCAACCAGCCCAGATGAGATTGCAAATGATCAACAAGGTCGCTTGCATCACCGATGGGGCACGGATCCTGTTCGAGTTCGGCGACAATCAGTCTGAGGCCGAGCTGATCTTGAAGGTGCTGAAGCACTTTCAATTCGACCAGTTTAATGCCCTCGGCGATGTCACGCGCGGGGGGATTCGATTTTTCACGAAATCGAAGTGAGTAATTCGCAATCGCGGCGGCGGAGGCCGTCGAACTGTAAAAATCCCCGATCATTCCTCTCGCAGCGCCGGAATCAATGGCGCACGCAATGTGGTGAACACCGCGAGACAGACCACCGATAGACCGACGACGAACACCATGCCGAGCAATAGCCCCAACCGCACCCAGGGGATCTGTCCCCCCGATGCGAGATGCGGCGTGACTGCGGCCAGGGCGGCGAAGATGCCCGCGCCAAGGCCGAGCACGAGCAGCAAGCCATTCTCCGCCAGCACCATGCCATTGAGCGCCCGCACGCGGTAGCCGAGGGCACGCAGCAACGCAAGCTCGGCCCGGCGTTCCCAGATGCTGCGGAGCAAGACGACGGCCAAACCCAGAACGCCGAGCAGCAGGCCGAAGCCGCCGAGGAGTTGAAACGTCGTCAGATAGGTGTTCTGCACGGCCAGGTAGGCGGCAACTCGATCGCGGGTGGGCGTCGTCTCGAAGCCGTAGTTCGCCAGCCCGCCGGTCAAGGCACGGACGAGCTCTTTCTCCTGGTCGGACTTCACGTCGATCAGAAAGAAACTGAAGCCTTCCGTGCGCGGGAAATGTTGGCGGAAGGCCGCATCGGGGATCAGGACTTCACTCTGAAACACGCTGTCCTTGAGCAGGGCGACGATCTTCAGCTTGATCGGCCGATTCTCTTCGTCCGGCACTTCGAACACATCGCCAAGACCTTTCTTGAGCATCCACATGGCGGTGTTTTGCTCGACGATACACGGAATCGGTTCATTGGGCGGCGCGTTTTCGAGGAGCTTCCAATAATTGGTCTCCTTCGTGGGCTTTTCAGCCAAGCTGGCGCTAAATGAGAATCCACCGCGTTCGATGATCGACGCCGGCACGCCGAAGATCCGCGGCCGGCTAGCCTGGTAGAGATTCAGGCAACTGGCATCGTCGCCTCCTTTAACCCGAAATCGATAGATCTTGGCGGCTTCGATCGCGGCCATCGCTTCTTTCAATCGTTCGCTTCGTTCGATTGCCGTCAGGGAAAGATCTTGCAACCGCTTCTGCAATCCTGTCCGGAAATGATCCTGGCCATCTTCATCAGTCAGGTCGAAATCGATCGGCGTCGCGGACTCCGCGAGGAGCGGGAAGCCGCCGCTGCCGCCCGATTTGCTCAGGAAATCCTTATCCGGCTCGCGGCGAAACGACTCGACCGCGACGAGCAGAAACGACGCCGAGGCGAGAAGTGCGGCCGTCAGCAGACTCCGCGTGGGATTGCGAACGGCATTCCGCGAACCGAGCCGCGCCAGGGCGGGCAAGCCGTGCCCGTGCAGCAGCGCGTGATGCCCCTTCTTCATCCAGGCCCAGAGCAGCGTGAGCCCAGCCGTTAGAAGCAAAGCACCCGAGCCGAAGAAGGCCCCCGCTTGCGGTTCGCCCGGCGGCATTGAAGGGGCCGCCAGCGCCAGGGCGATCGCGCAGAGGATTGAAGTCAACGCGATGCGGAGCGGCCAGGGGGATGGCTTCATCACCTTCCGAGGATCGACCGTGGGCGTCATGTCCCCCTTGAGAAGTTGGGCCGGCGCTACGGTACTGAGAGTCCGCAGGGCCCAGAGGATCGCCAATCCGCTCATGACGATGGACGCGACGAAGCCGATACCCAGGCTCATGGGCGTGACGTGCATTGAGAGGTACGACTCAACGCCAGGCGTCGGCCAGAGTGCGACCAGCAAGCGAATCATGGCATCCGCGTAGGCCAAGGCTCCGATCAGGCCGATGAAAGACCCCAGACTGGCGAGGAGCAAGCCTTCGATGAGCAGCAACCAACGGACGGTCCGCAAGGGAAAGCCGCTGGCACGAAGCAAGCCAATCTCGCGCGCCCGGCGGTCGAGATTGAGGCGGAAGAGCAATCCCACGAGCATGAGCGCGGCCACGATCAGGAAGAAACTGAACGACAGAAAGAGCATGCCAAAATCGGTGCTCCCCTTGCCCGCGGCGAGCATCCGCTCGCGGATCGGCTGGAAGACCAGGCCGGCACTTTCGGGGTCGATGTTTTTGAGCAAACGCTCCGCGAATTCGGCCTGCGTCTGCTCCGGCGTTTGACCGGCCTTGGGAGCAATCCGAATCGAGGTAACGTCGCCGAAACGCGTTCCCCAGAGTTTTTGACCATCCTCCAGGCGAATGTACGCCTTCGGCGTCGTTCGATAATCGTTCCAGAACTTCTCGTCCGTCTTCTTGTTGATCTTGTCGAGATCAATGTCAAACGGCGGCCGCCAGGAACTGATCTCCGCTTGATCCGTGATGCCGGGGAAGTCGGGTGTCAGGTTGCGGTCGTTGGCAACGCCGTCCAGCGGGATCATGCCCCGGTACGTGAACGTGTGTTCCGACTGCTTCAACTCGCCTTCGACTTCGGGGTTGTAATACTTCAGCGTGATCTTGGCGTCCGTCGCCTGGGGGTCGATCTTAATGGGTGATAGCTTCCAATCAACCAGAACGATCTCGTCGGGTTTCAGTTCCTTGCCGTCGGGAGAGAACGGTCCAAGCGGGGCCTTTTTGGATGTGTCCAACGCAGCCACGATCGAGTAAGGAATCGACTTCTTACCGTACTGGATTTCGTTGGCGAGATAAGTATAGGACTTGGCGTAATCCAGCCCCATTTCCCGAGCCGTTTTTTCGACAGCAGCGATGATGGACGGCTCCAGAATTAGTCGGGTACTTTCGACGCTGACGTAGGCCTTCCGAAATGCGGGCACAAAGACCTTCAAGCTCAAATCGTCGAGCGACAGTCGAGTTTTGAGTTCCGATTGTAACGATTGCGCGGTTTGTCCGGTCCCCATCAGGACATTGACCTTGCCCGGTTGCTCGATTTCCTGTTGCAAACGGGTGATCGGAATAAACATATTAGATGGTAGAGTTGGTGAAATCGATAAACTGAGCGCGTTGGCGGGGTCGGTATCAGATAAGATGGCTTTGACGGTCAGGCGGATATTACTGGTCGTATCGGAAACGCTTCTTCGAGACAAAAACGAGGAGCGCGGTAACGACGAAGCCTTCTGTACCCCAACGAAGATGACATCGCCGACTTTTGCATTCAGTGTTTTGGCCAAGTTGGAGGAGAGGATCGCAATCGGCTCGTCCCCCTCGAGTTCCGGTTGATCGATCCCAAAGTGGGAATTGATTCCCCAGACGGTGACTTTGCCGGCACGCCGATCCCCCTCCGGCGTGCCGGCATGGACGGTCCCTTGCAGCAGGAGTGCTCCGCGATTTTTGCCGGGTAGTTCCTCGGCGAGTTGGGCACGAAGAAAACGCGGTCCGATCAGGACCGTGTCGATGTTGCCCAGTTGACGTTCGGTGCGGTCGCGCAAGCTCCCCCGGAGCGAATCGCCGACAAGCAACGCCCCGGTGAGTACGGCTGCCCCGACGGCGGCCCCCAACAAGACGGCAAGATTGCCGCGAGCGTGAAAGCGAAGATTGCGAACGACAAATTCTGTCTTGTTCATGAGATCGTTTCTAGTTTCAAAACGGCGAGCCGAGCGGCGTAAGCCGCCGGGTCAATAAACCGAACGGCCTCATTGTAAGCCAAGCGGTCCCCGGTGCCACTATTCAATGATCGGAGTGTGTCCATGTTCTTCTCGAAATGGCGGATCGCCCTGAGTGCGGCCGCGATTCTGTTCAGCTTCACCCTGCTCGGCCGAGCGGCCGACGACGCGGGCCTCGAAGGCCTGCCGAACGGCACGTACATCCATAAAGACTCGAAAACGGCCTTAAAAGTGCCTGTCGATTGGAAAATCATCGCTCCCTATCGGCTACGGCGCACAACCTCGTCGAGTATTCTGGGGCTGGAGAAAGCCGATCCTCGTGTCAACATTACCATCGTTTGGAGCCGGATCAGCAATTGGCCCTTCAGGGAGGTCACTCCGACCGGGGAAAACGCCAGCCTCGCGGATGCGCAGGCAACGCTCGTCACCGTTTACTCGAAGGAAAAAGTCGGCCAACCTTCCGTTATGAAAGTCGGCACGTTCAACGTCTTCAAGATCCTGATCGATGACGGTCCCGACCGTGATGGCCGCTATGCGGGGGCGTTCTATCTGTTCGAAACCGGTACCGGCGACGATCGCTGGAAGGTTCGAATCCGAGCCGATTTCCCCGCACTCAATCGCGAAGAGTACATCAAGCAAGTTGAGGACGTGATCAAGCAGTTTGTGGTGGAGGAATGATGGGCGCGCAGGTAGTCCGGTTGCTCCGCAACCGGTCGGTGTTCGACGCTTTCAAGTAGTCAGGTTGCTCCGCAAATTCTCACCCGGTTGCGGAACCTGACTACTTGAATTAAGTAACGGGCCGGATGTGCCGAATCGCCTCCGGCGGCAGCGCCATCGGTCCGTTTTCTTGATCGATGATGATGCCGTCGAAGGCCATTTCGAGTAGTCGCCCTTCGACTTCGCTACCATCCATGCGTTCCATTACAACTTGTCGGCCGAGCAGCCCGATCCGCCATTTCCAATCGGCCTCCAAGGCCGTCCGTTCACCATGCCAGATTCGTTCGTACTCCGCGTCGAGGTGTCGAACGAGAATCTCAACCAAATCCGGCACTTCGAACGTTCTCTCTGAACAAATGCCGAGGGAGCTGGCGGCGGGTAATCCCATCTTCTCAAAATCATCGAGCGTCTGATTCACATTCACGCCGATGCCAGCCACGAGATGATTCGCCCCTGCCTCGCAGAGGATGCCGCAGACTTTCTTGCCGCGAATCAGCACGTCGTTCGGCCATTTGATCCGGGCCTGCAACCCCGTGGCTTCGAGAATGGTCTCGCAAACCGCGACCGCGGCCCAGGCGGTCAGCAGGGCGGGACGACGGAGTTCCGCGATCGGAAAAAGCAGCACGGACATCAGGATGCTGCTTCCCGCGGGGGCCTGCCAGACGCGATCGTATTGGCCTCGGCCGAGCGTCTGCGTTTCCGCGGTGACGACCAAGCCGTGCTTCGACGGATCGTTCGCATGCGAGGCAGCAATGGTGTTGGTGCTGGCAACGGACGCGAGATGGAGTCGTTGCCGTCCGATGGGGATGCGTTGCTCGGTCATGATGACGTTCTATGATTCGCGAGAGGAAGGAAACCTCGATCCAGTCTCTTCATCGGCCGCCCGTCAGAGACCATCTCAAACCGTGCGGCAATTCGGGATCAGTAGTTTATCCTGCATAATCGCACCAATCGGCACTTTTGCTCCGATCATAAATTCCGGCAGGACTCGACCCGAATTCAGGCAGGATACCCGTTAGAACCGTTCTCATCAATTTGACATGCTCATCCGTGCGACTTAGCATTGTACACAGAGATGGCACGGACGTTTGAACCGGGCCATCCGACATAAGCGGTTCACCTGTCTTTATCCGATTCCCCCTCGAACTGCATGGATTCCGGGAATCCCGTGCGACTCCGTCGGCCGTTGCCGTCGGCCCGTACGTTGTACGCCTCATTGATGCTGCAACCTGAAGGATCCTCACATGCCGAATCGTTCATCCATCATCCGAAAGAACGTCTTTCGCCAGGTCCGCCTGCAATACGACGAACTGGAAGCTCGTGATGTGCCCAGTGCGGCACTGCCGGATATCACAATTGACCACGATCAATACGCCACGGACCATATCCTGGTCCGCTGGCTTGACGATCAGCCGGTGCAAAGCAACTTTTCCGCAGGCCTGGAAGATCTCGGGAACAACACCTACTCCGTTCGTCTGGCCGATGGAGTGAGCGTCGCGGATGCGATCGACTATTACGGCCAACTCTCGGGCGTCGATTTCGCCCAGGCCGACTTTGTCATCAACGTGGCCAGGACCTCGAACGATCCTTACGCCTCATCGCAATGGGCATTAAGCGCCATCGGGGCGCAGACGGCCTGGAACTACACCACCGGCAGCAACACGATCATCGTCGCGGTCATCGACACGGGCGTCAATTATTTGCATTCCGACCTGGCCGCGAATATATGGAGGAACGCGGGGGAGATCGCGGGGAACGGCCGAGACGACGACGGCAACGGCTACGTTGATGATTCCCTCGGTTACGACTTCGTCAACAACGATAGCGACCCGCTCGACGACAATGGGCACGGCACGCACGTGGCAGGCATCATCGGGGCAGTTGGCAACAACGGCGTCGGCGTCTCCGGTGTGAACTGGAACGTCAAGATCATGTCGCTCAAGTTCATGAACGCTGCCGGGTCGGGCTATCTCAGCAATGCCGTCAAGGCGGTCAATTACGCGGTTCAGATGGGGGCCAAGGTCCTCAACAATAGCTGGGGCGGCGGCGGCTACGATGCCGCCATGGCCTCGGCCATTCAAAACGCTCAGAACCGTGGGGTGATCTTCGTCGCCGCCGCGGGGAATAGCGGCGCGAACAACGACGTGACCCCGGCGTATCCCGCCAATTACTCGAATTCGAACGTCATCAGCGTGGCCGCGTCTGATTCGAACAACAATCTCGCGACCTTCTCCAACTATGGTGCCGGCACGGTCGATATCGCCGCCCCCGGCGTATCGATTCTCAGCACGTACCTCAACAACCAGTACGCGTATTACAGCGGCACTTCGATGGCGACGCCCTATGTCGCCGGGGCTCTCGCCCTAGTCTGGAGCCAAAATCCGACTTGGTCCTACAGCCAGGTGATCGCCAGCGTCCTCAATAACACCACCCGCCCAGCCGGCTTGGCGGGCAAGGTCACGACTGGGCTATTGAACGTCGGCAATGCCGTGACCGCTGGCGCTCCCGTGCAAACTCCTCCTCCGGTTCAGACGCCCGCTCCGTCAATATCGTCCGCGTCATTCGCTGGCGGAACGAACTACTTCAACAGCCTGCGTGTCAACTTCGCCGGGGCGATCAATCCGGCGACTTTCACGGCCGACGATGTCTTCGTCACCGACCCCTCGGGCGCGCGGGTCAACGTCACCAGCATTTCCGCCGTCGCGGGTTCAAACAATTCACAGTTCAACGTCTACTTCGCGACGCAGACTCGCATCGGTGCCTACCAGGTAGTGATCGGGCCCGATATTCGCGACTCCTCAAATCGGCTGATGGATCAAAACAAGAACGGCGTCTCGGGTGAAACCGCCGACCGCTTCACGTTCTCCGGAAACCTCGGAGGTTCCCAGACCTTCGCCTCGGGGACGTTGAATCAGGCCATTGCCGATCAGTCAACCCTTACATCGACGATCACGATCAATCAGCACGTGCCGATCAGCAGCTTGGTAGTCAATCTCAGTATCAAGCACACTTACGACTCGGATCTCTCGATCATGCTCGTCTCGCCGACCGGGAAGTCCATTTATCTCTTCTATCGCCGTGGCGGTAGCGGCGACAACCTGACGAACACGACCTTCAGCGACGCTGCCACGACGGCCATCGCCAACGGTGCCGCCCCATTCAACGGCACGTACAAGCCTGAAAACGCCCTATCGGCCTTCCAGAACCTGGATGCCTACGGCACCTGGAAGCTCGTCATTACCGACATGGCACGTTACGACACGGGTACGCTGGTGAACTGGTCGATCACCCTGTCCAGCACCACGAACGTTTCGCGGGCCGCCAGCGACGGTGGCGAAAGCAACTTCGGAATCCCAGTCACGGCGGGTGATTTTGCGAAGGGAACAAATGAACTCAGCGGCAGCTTCTCCGCAGGCAAGGGCGTGCAGGGGGAATTGGTCGCCTGGATCTCGACGCCCAATGATTCGAATAAAGGGTTCGTCAATCAAGCGAACCTGCCAAGCAAGTCAGCTCGGACCCCGCGGGAAAGTCAGTCGGAATCAACGAGCACTCCGCTCGCGCGTTTGAATTCAACCATTCTGCACGGCCCGCTGGGCGAGGAATCGGCCGATGAAGTCGATATCGACGCCATGCTCGATGCCCTCTTCGTCGAGATTTGATCGACTTGGCGAGCCGGCTCGCGTGAGCGGCCGGAGGAGTTTCAAATTCCTCCGGCCGCTCACGCGGGCCGGCTCGCCAAGATTCTATTCACGCACGGGGCTCGCATAATCGCCGCGCATGAAGCCCGAATCCTTCGGCGCCGCGTACGACACATCGAGGTCGGGCGTCTCCAGCTTTTTCTTCTGCACCCGTGAATCCAGCGCCCAATCAAGAATGCCGCCCGTGAGCGCGGTCCGCTCGACGGGATAGGGTGCCTTGCCGGTCGCCAGGAACGACTCGACATGGATGGCAAGCGCTTCCAGGAACGCGGCACCGGGAGGCGGCGGTAGCCAGAAGAGCGTCGAAACGGGTTGTTTTTGGCCCTCGATAGTCGCGGCAAACGTGTCGTAGGAAACGTGACCATCGAGTTGCAGAACGTTCGCTTTCAGTCCATCGCGATACTCGATCAAGAACGCCTTGGGACCGGGGCCGCGGATCTCCCAGTTCGAAGGGAAGATATAGTGATTGCAGTTCTCGCGGATGTCGCCGGCGTTTCGCGACTGGCTACGGCCGAGTGCATGTTCCAGCAATTTCCATGACCATCGGCCTGCATCGCCCGCTTTCCAAACCGCGTCACCTTCCAAATATTCCACTGATTTGACCCCTTGCTGTCCCTCGCCCTCAGTACGGCGTTCGACCATGGTCTGCAACGCTTCGAGGGCGTGGATCCCGTAGGTTTCGAGTTCGCCGCGCGAGGCGAACAGTGCCTCCTTGATCTTGACGCCGAGCGGCAGTTCGAGTTCCGGCCGGCGCCAGGTGACCGGCAGGCTCGAACCCGCCATGAACGGGAAGCCCATCTTCTTCGCGGTCGCCACCATCTCGAAACCCTTCTTGCGATCGAACGACAGGTGCTTGTCGTTGAAGACCGGCACGACCTTGTTCGAGGCGCGGAAGACCTCGACGATCTTCTGGAACATCTCGTAGCGAGGATAGAGCTTCTGGCCCTTGTCGTTGAACGGATAGTCGCCGTGCTCGCCGATCAAGAGCACGCCATCGACGGCCAGCTTGCCCGTGCCGAGCGTCAGGGCGTCGGCCACGCTCTTGCACGAACGGAAATTGTGCTGTTTGGCGAGTTTCTCGCTGAGATCATTCACTTTCGTTTGTTCGACAAAGGCGGAAACGATCTGCGAATCAGGGTACTGGTGCTTGCCATCCTTCAGATAGCCGTGCAGAAAACGTCCGCCGATGTGGTAGGCGTGCGACAGATAATGCCAGACCGAAGCGACTACCGCGATCTTTCTCGCGGGTGGCTTTTCGCGCTTCGGCGGCGACAGCAAGGGCTGATGCTCGCCATGAAGAGAGCCCACCATCGAAATCGCAGCGGAAGAAGCCAGAAAATCGCGACGGTTCATGTCAGTGCCTCGGTTGCAAAAGGAAAGACACAAGTAACTCCCGGGTGTTCCTTGTGTCTTCTTAGTAAATCCCGCTGGACACGCTTCGACTTAGTTTTTCCGACCGGTGATCGCCATCAGTGCCGCCTGATATTGCCGGGCGTCATTCTTGGGGGCCTTGGCCATCGCTTCGCGGATCGCGGGCACGGCATCCTTCGCATCGGGGCCCATTGCCCCAAGTCCTAATGCCGCCCCTTGCTTCACGGATTCATCCTTCTCTTCCTTCAAAATTTGGATGAGCTTATCGACCACCTGCTTCTTGTTCGTCGGATCGATCTTGCCGATCGCGTGAGCGGCCGCGGCCTTGACCTTGGGGTCCTTGTCGTCGAGGGCCTTGATGATGTCTTCAACCGCTGGTTTTGCGAGGCTGGTCGAGATCGCCCCGAGCCGGCCGAGTTCTTTCAACGCGAAAATTTTGTCCTTCGCGTCTTTCGAGGTCTTGAGCATCTTGATGCACTTCTCGGCCTCGACCTCGTCGCGCGTCGGAGCGGCGACCAGCGTGATGCCGCCGAGAAGAAAAATTCCCAAGGTGATCGTGTGAAGTCGTCGGCTGGACATGGATGGTTCCTGATTCAGTTGAGGCGAGTAGGGTTGATGAGGGAACAGGGGAGAGGCAACCCCAGCGTATTAGACGCTTTCGGAACGCGTAAGTTCCGATCCTTTTTGATATACGACAATCCAATAAACTAATTTCAGCATCCTCACCTGAAAAAGGGGCTCGCATATGCGTTTCTGGTATCTCGGATTTCTATTCGCCCTGGGTTGCTCGTCGCAGGTATCCAAAGATATTCCGGTCGAAGGCGAAGAGAAAGCCGACCTCCGCACCCGCAAGAACGGCGTCGATTGGCCAACTTTTCTGGGGCCAACGCAAGACGGCGTCTCGCCCGAGAAGGGGATTTCGACCACCTGGCCGAAGGACGGCTTGAAGCCGATCTGGGAAGCACAAATGGGGCTGGGTTACGCCCCGCCCGTGGTCAGCAAGGGCCGGCTGTTTCATTTCGACCGCTTCGGCGAAAACAACCGCCTTACTTGCCGGAATGCCGAGACCGGCAAGCTCCTCTGGAAGTTCGAATTCCCGACCGACTACGAAGATCGCTACGGCTATAGCCCCGGTCCGCGAGCCTGCCCGGTCGTGGATGAAGAGCGCGTGTATATCTACGGGCCCGAAGGGATGCTCCACTGCTTGAACGCTTACAACGGCAAGGAAATTTGGAAAATCAACACCTCGAAGGAGTACCATGTCCACCAGAACTTTTTCGGGGTCGGCAGCGTGCCCGTGATTGAAGGAGACTTGCTCATCGTCGCCATCGGCGGCAGTCCGAAGGGCCCCAGGCCCAACGACCTGCGTGAAGCCAAGGGCGACGGCACCGGTATCGTCGCTTTCGACAAGAAAACCGGCAAGGAAAAGTACCGGCTCAGCGACGAGCTTTCCAGCTACTCGAGCCCGACGATCGTAACCATTGGCGATCGCCGTTGGGGTTTCTATTTTTCTCGCGGCGGCTTGCTCGCCTTCGAGCCCGCCACCGGCAAGATCGACTTCTTCCACAAGTGGCGGGCGAAGAGCATGGAGAGCGTGAACGCCAGCAATCCGGTCATTGTGGGCGACAAAGTGCTGATCTCCGAGTGCTACGAGAAAGGGGCTGCCCTGCTCAAGATCAAGAACGGGGCCAAGCCCGAGGAAATTTGGACCGATGACGAGTACGACTATCGCGAAAAGCACCTGAAGTGCCACTGGAACACGCCGCAGCACGTCGATGGCTACATCTACGGTTCAAGCGGCCGACACGAGGACGAGGCCCAACTCCGCTGCGTTGAACTGGCTACCGGCAAGATCATGTGGAGCGAAAAAGGGCTGGAACGTTGTTCGCTTACCCGTATCGACGGCCATTTCCTCTGCCAGGCCGAGCGTGGTGATCTCCTCCTGCTCAAGATCAACCCGAAGAAGTTCGATGTGGTCGCCCGCTGGAGTACCGAACTCGACTATCCCACATGGGCCGCCCCGGTGGTTTCCAATGGGTTGATGTATGTTCGCGGGAAGAACAAGTTGGTTTGCGTGGAGTTGATTCCCGCGAAGTGAATCCGATTGGCGAGCCGGCTCCCGGAGGGGCCGGAGTTGTATCCTCCGGCTCCTCACGGGAGCCGGCTCGCCAAATCAATAACGTTCAATCTCCCGCCTTATCGTAATTCCCTTCAAGCACATTTTTGGCCGCGTCGTCGATGCCATCTCCCGTGAATTCAGTGACCTTGGCGGTTTTTCCCTTCACGTCGATCTTGAAGCTGAACTTGTAGCCGACATCCTTCGAGACTGGGAAGCCGCCCTTCTTCTCGAATTTGGTGACCTCGCACTTGATCGTGCCATCTTTGTCGGTGGTAAACTTGGCATCGAGCACGCAACCCTCGGTGCCGTTATCCATGGTGATCTGGACCATGTCTTTTTTCGGGAACCCGAGTTTCAAATCGAATCCCTCGGCCTTTTTGCCAAACGTGCCGGTGAGTTTCTTGTCTTCAGCGAACGCGACCCCGGTGATGAGGAACAACGCGACGACGGACAGGAAGCGCATATCGAGACTCCTTGGTGGTGGAACTGATCCTTGAAAGCGTCCCTGCTGAGTTTATGGGTGGGTGCCGCCAGGAACAGTTCTAGCTCGGCACGTTCCTTTCCTCCTCACCCCACCCGATTCACCAACGTCCCGATCCCTGTGATGCTGATGCGGACCTCATCTCCGGAGGCCAGCGAGAAGCTATCGGGCGGCACGATACCGGTGCCGGTTAGGAGCATGGCACCATCGGGGAAGTCCATTTCCTTGCCGAGCCATTCGACCAGGCTTTCCGGGGTGCGGGCCATCTGGGCGAGCGTGGTCGTGCCTTCGAAACTGGGCTTTCCGCCGCGATTGATGGTGAGGCGAATTTCGACGCCCGGCAAAGCCGGCATGGCGCTGGCCAAAGTGATGACCGGGCCGATCGAGCAGGCACCGTTGTAGATTTTCGCCTGCGGAAGATAAAGCGGGTTCTCGCCTTCGATGTCGCGGGAGCTCATGTCGTTGCCGATGGTGTAGCCGACGATCTTGAGGGCCGGCGAGATCACCAGCGTCAATTCCGGCTCGGGGACGTTCCACTTGCTGTCGTGGCGAATGCGGACCGGATCGCCGGGGGCGACCACGCGCGAGGCCGTGGCCTTCAAAAAGAGTTCCGGTCGCGGGGCCGTGTACACTTTGTCGTAGAACTGGGCGGCCCCGACCGACTCTTCTTCACGAGCGACTTTACTTCGTTTGTAGGTGACGCCGGCGGCCCAGACTTCTTGCTGATCGACCGGAGCGAGCACTTTCAGTGAGGCGAGCGGTTCCGTTGCCTTACTGGCAGCCAGCAGTTGACCGGCCAGGCCCGCGGGGTCGGGCGAGGCCAGGAGGTCCCCGAGCGTGCCCGGCCAGGCGAAGATGGAAATCCGCTCATTATGCACCGCGCCGAACGCGATCTCGCCATTGGCACGCCGAACTCGAGCAAGTTGCATCAGAATATCTCAAAGAAGGAGAATCGAGGGAGTGAAAAACGTGCTGCTATTGATATGTTCCCCGGCCTTATGCGACCATGCGTGGCGAGGTCCGAAATGAGCGGGGTTGCGTAAGCGCCCCGTGTATTCACACTCGCTAACACGGGGCGCTTACGCA